>JASHQP010000640.1 GCA_030039095.1 Streptosporangiaceae bacterium | reverse complement strand
AGACCACGCTCAACACCATGGTCGACCAGCTCTCGGCGTTCGCCGACGAGGTCACCCGGGTATCCCGCGAGGTCGGCACCGAGGGCCGGCTCGGCGGCCAGGCCTACGTCCGCGGCGTGTCCGGGGTCTGGAAGGACCTCACCGACAACGTCAACGTGATGGCCGACAACCTCACCGGCCAGGTCCGGGCGATCGCGCAGGTCACCACCGCGGTCGCCACCGGAGACCTGACCAAGAAGATCGACGTCGACGCGCGCGGCGAGATCCTCGAGCTCAAGACCACGATCAACACCATGGTCGACCTGCTGTCGGCGTTCGCCGACGAGGTCACCCGCGTGGCCCGCGAGGTCGGCACCGAGGGCCGGCTCGGCGGCCAGGCCGAGGTCCGCGGCGTGTCCGGCGTGTGGCGGGACCTGACCGACAACGTCAACTTCATGGCGAACAACCTCACCGGCCAGGTCCGCAACATCGCCCAGGTCGCGACCGCCGTCGCCACCGGAGACCTGACCAAGAAGATCGACGTCAACGCGCGCGGCGAGATCCTCGAGCTCAAGACCACGATCAACACCATGGTCGACCAGCTCTCCGCGTTCGCCTCGGAGGTCACCCGGGTCGCCCGCGAGGTCGGCAGCGAGGGCCGGCTCGGCGGCCAGGCCGAGGTCCGCGACGTGTCGGGAACCTGGAAGCGCCTGACCGAGAGCGTGAACGAGCTGGCCAGCAACCTGACCACCCAGGTGCGCGCGATCGGCGCCGTGGCCAGCGCGGTCGCCGAGGGCGACCTCACCCAGTCGGTGGAGGTGGCGGCGCGCGGCGAGGTCGCCGAGCTCAAGGACAACGTCAACCTGATGGTCGCGAACCTGCGCTCGACGACCCGGGCCAACCAGGAGCAGGACTGGCTCAAGACCAACCTCGCCAGGATCGCCGGCCTGATGCAGGGCCATCGCGACCTGCTGGAGCTGGCCCGCCTGATCCTCGGCGAGATGACCCCGCTCACGTCGGCCCAGTACGGCGCGATCTACCTCGCCAACGACGCGGCGGTACCGCATGGCGTGCAGAAGGACGTCGAGTTCACCCGCATCGCCACCTACGGCTTCATGAGGGGCGGGCTGACCGGGTTCGCCGCCGGCGAGGGCCTGGCCGGCCAGGCGGCCATCGAGCGCACGCCGATCGTGATCACCGATGCGCCCGCCGGCTACCTCAAGGTCGGCTCCGGGCTCGGCCAGGCCGCGCCGGTGAGCGTGGCGGTGCTGCCGATCCTGTTCGAGGACCAGGTGCTCGGCGTGGTCGAGATCGCTTCGCTGACCCGGTTCAGCGACGTGCACCTCGCGTTCTTCGACCAGTTCGTGGGGACCATCGGCGTAGCGATCAACACGATCATGGCGAGTTCCCGGACCGAGGCGCTGCTCAGCGAGTCGCAGCGGCTGACCACGCAGCTTCAGGAGCGCTCCGTCGAGCTGCAGCGCCAGCAGGCCGAGCTGCGCCGGTCCAACGCGGAGCTCGAGGACAAGGCCGCGCTGCTCGCCAAGCAGAACAGCGCGATCGAGGTGCAGAACCGCCAGATCGAGCAGGCACGGCAAACCCTGGAGGAGCGCGCCCAGCAGCTCGCGATCTCCACCCGGTACAAGTCCGACTTCCTCGCGAACATGTCGCACGAGCTGCGCACGCCGCTGAACAGTCTGCTCGTCCTCGCCAAGCTGCTCTCGGAGAACCAGGACGGCAACCTCACCAGCCAGCAGCTGGACTTCGCCCGCACGATCCACGCCGCCGGATCCGACCTGCTCCAGCTCATCAACGACATCCTGGACCTGTCCAAGGTCGAGGCCGGCAAGATGGACGTCGACCCCGCCGACCTGAGCCTCGCGGCGCTCGTCGACTACGTCGACGCGACGTTCCGGCCCATGGCAGAGGACAAGGGCCTGGGGTTCAGCGTCGAGGTCCGCGACGGCACGCCGGACCGGCTCTACGTGGATGAGCAGAGGCTCGAGCAGATCCTGCGCAACCTGCTGTCCAACGCCGTCAAGTTCACCTCGGACGGCGAGGTCAAGCTCATGATCGCGCTGGCCGGCGAGATCGAGTTCGCCGGCGAGCTCGCAGGCGCGTCCGACGTCGCGGCGTTCGCCGTGTCCGACACCGGCGTCGGCATCGCCAAGCAGAAGCTCGGCACGATCTTCGATGCGTTCACCCAGGCCGACGGGACCACGAGCCGCCGCTACGGCGGGACCGGGCTCGGCCTGTCGATCAGCCGCGACATCGCCCGCCTGCTCGGCGGGGAGATCCGCGTGTCCAGCCGGCTGGGAAAGGGCAGCACGTTCACGCTGTACCTGCCGACCGGGCGGCCGCCCGGAGGCGCCGTGGACCCGGGCGCGGCGATCGTCGACACGCTCGCGATCCCGGACACCCCCGGAGTGATCCTCGGCGACGCCGCGGCGCCGGCGGCAGCCGACGGCGAGGACGTGCTGAACGGCGCGCGGATACTCATCGTCGACGACGACGCACGCAGCGTCTTCGCCCTTACGGGCGTGTTCGAACGATATGGGGCAGAGGTCCTTTACGCGGAGAACGGCCGCGCCGGGATAGAGTCGCTGGAGCGCAACGAGGACGTCTCGCTGGTCCTGATGGACGTGATGATGCCGGAACTCGACGGGAACGCGACGATGCGGGCGATCAGGAAGATGCCGCAGTTCGCCGACCTGCCGATCATCGCGCTCACCGCCAAGGCGATGAAGGGCGACCGGGAGAAGAGCCTCGAGGCGGGCGCCTCCGATTACTTCCCGAAGCCGGTGGAGACCGATCACCTTCTGCAGCTGATGCGGCACTGGCTGCGCCGCAGCAGCTTACGCGGCGTTGCACACGCCAACTCGCGCAAGGAGCACCCAGGTGGCAGAGAAGGCCAAGATCCTTCTGGTTGACGACCGCGCGGAGAACATCGTCGCGCTCGAGGCAATCCTCAGCTCGCTGAACCAGACGCTGGTCCCGGCGAGATCGGGAGACGCCGCGCTCAAGGCCCTGCTCAGCGACGAGTTCGCGGTCATCCTGCTGGACGTGCTGATGCCCGGCATGGACGGATTCGAGACCGCCGCCCACATCAAGCGCCGACCGAGGACCCGGGACGTGCCGATCATCTTCCTGACCGCGCGCAACGCCGAGCCCGACTACGCGTTCCGCAGCTATTCGGCCGGCGCCGTCGACTACATCGCGAAGCCCTTCGACCCCTGGGTTCTGCGCGCCAAGGTCTCGGTGTTCGTCGACCTGTACACGAAGACCCGTCAGCTCAGCGACCAGGCGACGATGCTGCGCGCGCAGCTCGGCGACTCGCTGGGCGCGGCCGAGGCGGCCCGGCCCGACGCGGACCCGGTGCTCGCCGAGCTGTCCGCGCGGCTGGCCGCAGTCGAGGACATGGTCACGGTGCTGTCCGGGCAGGCCACCGGCGGTTCCGATTCTGCGATCTCCGAGTCCGTGTGCCAGCTGGAGCACCGCGTCTCACGCCTGCGCGGCGTCTTCGACGCCCTCCGCGTCGACACCTGACCCCACGGCCGCGCGGCGGCGCCGCGCGTACCCCGCGCAGGCCGGCCCCACGGCGGCCAGGACGAGGGTGAGGCCGCTCAGCGTGAACAACGCCGGGTAGCCGCCGTAGCCGCGGAACCGGAACACGACGTGATCGGTGCCCGCGGGGACGTCGACGGCCACGAGTGCCGGCGCCACCATCCGGATGGGCCGCTGCCGCCCGTTCACGGTCGCCGCCCACCCGGGGTCGTAGGAGGCACTGAGCACCGCGACGCCGGGCCGGCGCATCCGCACCGTCGCCGACGCCTCGCCGTCACCGAGGTCGGCGCGCTCCGCGATGACCGCGCCGGCGGAGGACCCGCCGCGCACCGCCGGCAGCCGGTCATCTCCGCCGCCGCCGGATCCGTACCTGACACCGAGATACGCGCCGTCCGCGGCGAGCCCCGAGCGCAGCAGCGCGGCGCTGCGGGCGCCCAGATTCGCCCGGGTCGCCGAGATCTCACCGGCGACGCGCCCGGCCTGGATATAGCCGGCGCCGCCGACCGTCCACAGCCAGTACGGGCCGGAGCGCATCGCCAGCCGCGCGGGCACCGGCGGGTGGCCGCGGGCGGGAAGAATGAGGTAGCGGATCCCGAACAGCCGGTAGTCGGAGGGGTCCCGGTCGTCGAAGAGGTACTCCGGGTCGGTCATCAGCGACGCCGTGCGCAGCGTGTACCCGACCTCGTCGACGTCGCGGCTCTCCAGGTACTTGAACACGGGCACCGCCCCGACGGTGAAGTCCTGACCCCAGTTCGACGGCATCCCCGCGTACGTCCGGCCACCGCCGTCGCGCTCGATCACCGCGACAAGGCGATCGACGTCGGCGCCCTCGGCGGCATCCGCACGGCGCTGGGCGGCGATCGCGGCGCCGTCATGGCGGTCGTAGGCGCCGAGCTGAAGCCACGCGGGCGCGAGCACCGCGACCACAGCGGCACCGGCGGCCGCCGGAAACACGCCAGGCGGCCAGCGTGGAACCCGGGCTTCGAGCAGCCGCACGCATCGCGCCGCCAGCCACGCCGCCCCCCGGCCCGCGAGCAGCAGCGCGGCGAGCTGCACGCCCATCATGAAGCGGCGGAAGAACAGGTCGGCGCTGCCCGGGATCACGTCGACGAGCGACCCGAACGTCGTGCGGCCGAACGCGAGCAGGAGGCACACAGCGAGGGCGACCAGCAGCGCGCGGGCGTCCGCAGACGAGGACCAGGCAAGCCACGCCAGTCCGAGCCCCAGCGCCGCGAACACGGTCACGACCGGCAGCCGGCCGAAGTCGAGCAGCTGCCCCGAGGCCAGCCAGTGCAGCACGCTGCGCGCGCCGTAGCCGTTGACGAGCCCGGTGCCCTGCAGCGGCTCGTTCACCGCCGCCCAGCGCCGCTGCTCCACGAG
>JASHQP010000060.1 GCA_030039095.1 Streptosporangiaceae bacterium | reverse complement strand
GAGCTGCAGGCGCGCCGGCGGATGCGGCACGCCGCCGGCGCGCCCGGCGGACCGCCCTCGTCGACGCCGGACGAGCACGTCCTGGCGGAGGCCCTGGGCGATCGCGTGCTGGTGGAGTATCTGCAGTGCGCGGGAGACCTGCACGCCGTGGTGCTGCGCGCCGGGGAGTGCTCGCTGCACCGTCTCGGCCCGGCCGGACCGGTGACGCTCGAGGTGGAGTCACTCCGTTTTGCCTGGCGCCGCCTGCTGGCCAGCCATGGTTCCGCCGCGTCTCTGGGGGCAGCGCGGCAGCTTGCGACCGCCGCCGGCGCCCGCCTGGACGCTTCCCTGATGCTGCCGCTGGCACCGCTCACCGCAGACCGGCCGCTCGTCGTCGTGCCCACCGGCTTCCTGCATTCTCTGCCCTGGCCGGTGCTTCCGAGCTGCGCTGGCCGGGCACTGACGATGGCGCCGTCGGCCGCGACCTGGCTGAAGGCCAGGAATGCCAGCCGCGGCGGCGCCGTCCGCGGCGGCGGCCACCCAGCGGCAGCCACCGCGCGCCGGGTGACGCTGATCGCCGGGCCAGGACTGCCGGGCTCGGATCTCGAGCTCGAGGCCGTAGCCGGGCTCTACCCGGACGCCGATGTGCTCACCGGCCGGGCGGCCACGGTTCGCGCGGCGCTGGGGGCGCTCGATGGCGCGGATGTGGCCCACATCGCGGCGCACGGAAGGTTCCGCGCAGACAACGCGATGTTCTCCTCGCTCGTTCTCGCCGACGGGCCGCTGACCGTCTGCGACCTCGAGAGGCTGCGCCGGCCGCCCCGGGCGATCTTCCTGGCGGCCTGCGACTCGGCCCTGTCGCCGGCCCTGCCGGGCGACGAGATGACCGGGCTGGTCGCCGCGCTCCTGGCCACGGGCACCAGCACCGTGATCGCCGCCCTGCTGGCGGTGCCCGATCGTGTCATGGGCCCGCTGGCGCTCGGCTGGCACCTGCGGGCCAGCTCGGGATGCTCCCCGGCCGGTGCACTGCGGGCCGTGCGGGCCCAGGCGCGCTCGGCTGGCCCGCTGGCGCACGTCACCGCGGCCGCGCTGGCCTGCCTGGGCTACGGCGGGTAGCCGCCGCAGCCCAGGCTCCTCGGCAGGCTCCAGGGCCCAGCTAGTGGCGGACGATTTCGCGGTCGGGTATCAGGACCGGGCCGAGCCCCGGTTCCCAGTGGGCCCTGGACAGCACGGCGAGAGCGGCCCGCCGGGCGCTGCCCGCCTTCGGGAGCTCCTTGACGATCAGCGACGCGATCTGCGGCGCCGCGAACGAGGTCCCGCTCCACCACGCATAGCCGTGGATAGGGGTCGCCGTCGAGTCGGTGGGCAGCTTCCACACGGCGTTCAGGTAGGTGCTGTGGATCTCCACGCCCGGGGCGTAGACGTCGACCCACCAGCCGTAGTTGCTGAACGTGGCCAGCTTCGTTGCGCCGCCGCGCAGGTCCACCGCGCCGACGGAGACGACATGCTTGAACGCGGCGGGCCAGAACGGCCGGTCCTGGGCGTTGTTGCCGGCCGCGGCGACAGCGACAACGTCGTCGCCGGTGTGCTTGGCGAGCGCGACGCCGGTGGCCACCGGCGGAGCGTCGTCGTGGGTATAGCCGCCGAGCGAGAGGTTGATCACCGGCGCGGACGCTCGGGCAAGTCCCACTGCGATCGTGTGATCGTCGCCGACGCCCGCCGGATCCAGCACCATGACCTGGCGGATCCTGGTGTGCGGGGCCAGTCGCGTGATGATGCCCTCGATATGCGTGGAGTGGCCGCCCTCGGCGGCGATGTCCCCGTCCGGCAGCACCTGGTTCTCCTCGTCCAGCGCCTGATAGTCCAGCCTGGCCGCCAGCTCGGGGTGCAGGGCCGGCACCGACGGGTCGAGGCCCGTGTCCAGGACCGCGATCTTTGGATCTTCAGGCCCGTTGAAGGCTATTTCCCTGAACTTCGGGGCGGGGCACGGCTCGCCGGCAGGCCCGCCCTGGTAGTCGGGCTCGCCGCTGAACACGTAGTTCGGCCCGACGTTCGGCAGGGGAGCGCCGCTGCGGGTGCGCCGACGGAGCGTGCTCACCAGCGCCGGTATCGATACGTCGGCCGGAAGCAGGAAAGCCTCGACGGGCAGGCCTGCCGAGGCGAAGCTCTGGTTGAGCCTTTCGTCGGCAGCGGCCCGCCGGCTCTCGAGCGTGGCAATCACCTGCTCGTAGGCGGGGGTCTCAGTGATCTCGAGCAGGATCTGGCGCGGCCGGTAACGATAACCCGGCCCGTCCAGCACGCCCCCGGGGTCGTCGCCTCCCTTTTCCAACAGGGGCGGCCGATTCTTTAGCCAGCGCTTGTAACGCCTGTCGCCTTCGTCATCCAAGAACATGGTCAATTCCCCCTAAATGGTTCTCCCGGCAGACTTCTATGAAGCGGTCGGCATTTCGAGATGCGGATATCGCTGCCGGGGACAGCGCTTATCGGTCCAGGATGGCTAGTTCTTCACGGAGGCGCTGCAGGCAGCGCGCCCGGGTGGGCCCGATGCTGCCCACCGGGATGTCGAGCGCGGCGGCGACCTCCGCATAGCTCGGCGGCGGCGAGGCCATCAGCACCCGCAGCAGGTCCCGGCAGCGCTTGGCGAGCCGGCTGAACGCGCGCCACAGCCGGGCCGCACGCTCCGAGGCAAGCAGCGCCGCCTCCGCGTCGAGGAGAGCCTGCTCCGGCGAGTAGTCGTCGGCCTGGCCGAGGGCGACCAGGGTGGCCTCGTCCGCGGGGACCGTCCGGCTGAGGCTTCGCGCGACCCGCATGGACTCTCTTCGCGCCGTCGTGGCCAGCCAGGCGCCGACGTGGCCCGGCTTCTCGATCCGGTCGAGATGCTCGGTCAGGCGCAGCCACGTCGTCTGGAACACGTCTGCCGCGTCGGCCGGGCCGAGCCGGTACGCGCGCGTTACCGACCAGACGAGCCCGCTGTAGCGCTGCACGAGCGCATCCCAGCTGGCCCCGTCGCCCTTCGCCGCCGCGCCGACGAGGTCGCTTATCCCGGCGTCATCAGCGTCATCCACGGCGGCCGCCCTCTTCCTGGTTTCTGCGGCAGCGAAAGCCATATTCAGTTTGACATCGGATGACCCGGGCGCCCAGCCATTTTTCGGCATGTGCTGAAAGAGCGCCCACCGCCCTTCCTGATACACGGCTGCGGCCAGGTGCGGCCCGCGATGTATCAGGCGACTGGTCCGGTGCTCGATTACCTGTCGGGCTGGGCCGGATGCCCGCCCGTAGCTCCCGCTTCGCGGGGAAAGGAGCTAGCAAGATGATCACCGAGAAGACACCGGTCTGCAAGGTGGACTGTTGTCCGACTCTGCACCCCTGGCAGAGCTGCGACGAGCTGGATGTGCGGTACCGCCTCCCGTTCCGGCCGGTTGTCCAGACGAGGGATGGCGAGCAGCAGCTGCTCGTCGAGGTGACAGTGTGCTTCCGCCTGGAGTGCTGCAGCGGGCCGCAGATCCTCGGCGACCTCCTGTACTCGACCACGCTGCTGCCCGGTGAGAAGGTGCGGCTGCTGACCACCGACCGGAACAGCCGGTTCAGCTTCAGCAGCGACGCCGAGTACGAGGCCAGGCAGTTCACCACCTCCGAGCAGTCGTTCTTCCTGTCCGGGATGGCGGACTCGATGAGCAACCTGGACGTGCTGCGGCAGGGGGAGAGCCGGTCGCTTTACCAGTCGTCGGCGGCGAGCGGGGGGCACTACGCCGGCCTCGACCTGGGCTTCCTCGACATCGGTGGCTACGCAGCAGCGTCGAGCTACGACGCCAGCGCGGCCAGCGCGTTCTTCAGCAGCCTGTCCGAGCACGCCGAGAGCTCAAGCCGCAAGGTCGAGACCTCGGTTCGCGCCGCGACGTCGACCTCGGTGTCCGAGGTCGCCAGCCGGACCCACGCCGAGGGGCAGTCGGAGGACAAGTACGAGTCGGCGTCGCGGGAGTTCGCCAACCCGAACCGCTGCCACGCGCTGACGTACCTCTTCTACCGGATCGAGAAGGTCCAGAAGCTGCGCTTCAGGCTGGTGGCGATCGAGCGCAGGGTCGACGACCCGGCGTGCCCGACCGGCATCCACCCGCTGACGCCGGCCGCCGGGGCCGTCGGTCCCGAGAACGCCGGCAACGGGGGCCCGCAGAGGGTTCCGGCCGCGGTCCGCGCCGCGGCGCTCGCCCAGGTCGACGCCGACCTGCGGGCCGAGGGACTGCTGGACGGGGCGGGCAACTGCTCAGCCGAGACGGTGGAGCGGCTGTCCTGGGAGCGGACCGTGCGCCTGCCCACGCCTGGCGTGATGGTCAAGGGCTGCCTGGACGAGTGCGACTCGTGCGAGCCCACCCGCAAGCGGGAGATCGAGCTCGAGCTGGCCGCCAAGGAGCTGGACAACAGGCTGCTGCTGCGCAGGATCGAGCTGCTGGAGCAGTCTCAGGAGTACCGCTGCTGCCCGGGTGGGCGGTGCTGTGACCACGGCGATGGTCCCGGCGACGGTGACGAGGGTGGTTACGAGGGCTAGGCCCAAGGCCACGTAGTCAACGTCCGGGCGGATTCGTCAAGTCCGCATATGGCAACGGGGCTCCTCGATGATCCGGTTCGGCCAAGAGCCGATCATGAGGAGTCCCGCTGGACATGGTGGCGTGATTCGCCGAGATGTTGACCCGCCCGGCGCCGCCCAGGCTGGGCGGTGATCACCTGTGGTTATGCTGCACCTGTGCCACGCCCGGCAGCCACCGCAGCCAAGACCCCGCGCGCCACGCCCTCTCGCGCGCCGGCGAAGCGCGCCGCACCGCGCGCCGCCGGGGACGCCGAGGTGGGCGACACGGTCCCCGGCACCCAGCGGATCCAGGCGGTCGACCGGGCGATCGCGCTGCTGAAGTCCGTCGCCGCGAGCGCGACCCCGCCCACGGTCCTCGAGCTGGCCAGGGAGTGCAAGATCAACCGGAGCACGGCCTGGCGGCTGCTGCGCACGCTCGAGCACCACGGCCTGGTGGACCGCGATCCGATCACCCAGCGGTACACGGTCGGGTACGGCGCGATCTCGGTCGCCGCAGCGGTGACCGACGACACGCTGGTCCGCCGGGTGCGGCCGCTGCTGACCAGGCTGGCCACCGCGACCGGGGAGTCGGTCACGCTGGCCGTGGCCAAGCGGTTCAATCTCGTGTACGTCGACCAGGTGGACCCACCGAACGTGATGGTCCCGAACTGGCTGGACAAGCCGCTGCCGCTGCACGCCACCTCCGGTGGCAAGGCGTTCCTGGCCTGGCTGGGCCCGGACGAGCGGGACGCGATCCTGCCCGGGGAACTGCCGCGCTACACCCCGCACACGATCACCGACCGGGCCAAGCTGGAGCGGGAACTGGCCGACGTCCGCACCGTCGGCTACGCGCTCTGCGCGCGGGAGTACGAGGAGTTCTCTTCCGGTGCGTCCGCCGTCGTGCTGAACACCCACGAGTACCCGATCGCGGTGATCAACGTGTGGGGGCCGGCGCCGCGCAATCCGGTGAAGCGGCTGCACGAGATCGGCCGCGCCGCCGTGGCGACCGCCGAGGAAGTCCGCACGCTCCTCGACTAGGCAGTGTGCCGTAGATCCCCAACGGTTCTTGTTGCCGATCCGGCAGCTGACGCCGCGGGGGTAAATGCGGCGGGCCGAAAAGCGGCCTTCCTCGAGCCGGAACTGGCCGCACCGGCCGAAACCCGCGGCACCGGCAAACGAAAAGCGGCGAAACCCGGCATTCCGGCTGTCCCGCTGAGGGCAATCTGGCCGACCGGATAGTGTCGCCGGCCCGCCGCTGTCGTCCTAGCAGCGTCGCCGGCTCGCTGACACTACTGCGGGGCGGCCATCAGGTGCCGCCCCGACCAGATCGGGTCCATCGCCTGTCACCTGACAGGCGATGCGAGGGGCCCCGGCTTGGCGTAGTACGTCTGCGGTTCAGCTGCCGCTGATGGTCGCCCCGGTGCCGAACCTGAGTCTTGACCGGTGCTCGAGCACGCTGATACTCTCGCGATGGTAACAAATGGTTCACATAGTGAACATCCGCGCAGGGAGGACGGCCGCAGCCATGGCTGGCTCCAGCAAAGTCATCATCACGTGCGCACTCACCGGCTCCGGCCACACTCCGTCGATGTCCCCGTACCTGCCCTACACGGTCGAGCAGGTGGTCGATCAGGGCGTCGCCGCCGCCGAGGCCGGCGCGGCCGTGCTGCACCTGCACGCCCGTGACCCCAAGGACGGCAGCCCCACCGCCGACCCGGCGGTCTTCGCCGAGTACGCGAGGGGCATCAGGCAGCGCAGCGACGTCGTCGTCAGCATCTCCACCGGCGGCGGCACCGGCATGACCGTCGAGGAGCGGCTGCAGGGCGTGCTCGAGCTCAGGCCCGAGCTGTGCACGCTCAACCTCGGCACGATGAACTACGGCAGCTTCCCGATGATCGACCGGTACAAGGACTCGTTCCGGTTCGACTGGGAGGAGCCGTACCTGGAGAGCACCCGCGCCGAGCCGTTCGTCAGCACGTACGCCGACATCGAATACATGCTGAAGGTCGTCGGGCCGGAGACCGGCACCCGGTTCGAGGCCGAGGCGTACGACACCTCGCACCTGTACACGCTGGCCTACTACCTGGACAAGGGGATGGTCGAGCCGCCGGTCTTCATCCAGACCATCTTCGGCACGATGGGCGGTATCGGGCCGGACGTCGACCACATCGTGCACATGAAGCGGACGGCGGACCGGCTGCTCGGCGACGCCTACGAGTGGTCCACCCTCGGGGCCGGCCGCTACCAGATGGGCATCGTGACCGCCGCCGCCATCATGGGCTCGCACGTCAGGGTCGGCCTGGAGGACAGCCTCTACCTGGGCAAGGGCCAGATCGCCGAGTCCAACGCCGACCAGGTCACCAAGATCCGCGGCATCCTGGAGGCGCTGTCGCTCGAGATCGC
>JASHQP010000639.1 GCA_030039095.1 Streptosporangiaceae bacterium | reverse complement strand
AGCACGACCTCGAGGTCGAGGTTGCTGCCGACCGCGACCACCGCCTCGAGCAGCGCATGCACCCGATCGCGCGTCTTGACCGCTGCCGAGAGCCTCACCTGCAACTCCGCCAGCAGGTCATCGAGGCGCAGCTGGGGCAGCAGCGGCCTGCCTTGCTTCGGCTCCACGCTCCATCCAGAGGTTTGTGTTCTCCGGGCGACTTGATCTTACGCCAGCATCGGCATCGGTCCAGTGCAGGTCGTTAGCCCCTCGAGTATCCGAAAAACGTCCCTATCGGACAGCTGGGTACCCGCTCCAATCTCATTACATGTACACAAAGAGCTCAGTTCGCTCGCGACACCCAGAGCGGCAGCCGGGCGCGCCTGAACCGCCCGATTGGGCCTCGGTGTTCACCGGCGCCGAGCGCGCATGCTGCTGCTCGGCCAGGCCCACTGTCGTCGCCGTGTTCCCACCGCGGCCGGGCGGGATCCGCCCGGTCGACCTGTTGCTGTGCGGCCACCATTACCGGGCCTGCCGGGCCGAGTTGGCGGCGGCGGGCGCAGTCATTCACCGCCTGCCACGGTTCTGAACGGCGGGACCAACGACCCGATCGGCACGGCCCAACGCCTCTGGGCGTGGGCCTGCCCCCGGCTGATCCTGGAACGAGCGGATCTACCGAGGAGATGCCCATGAAACCGGATCTTGTTGTGGTCGGTACGGATGGTTCCGACCAGTCATTCGGCGCCGTGGAGTGGGCGGCTCGCGAGGCTGTGCTGCGCGGCGCCGCGCTCCGGATCGTGTCCGTGCCCATTCTGCCGAAGCGAATGTCCTGGCGCCATGAGCCAGAGGGCTCGCCGGACGTCGTCGGGGACCTCATCGCCTCGTCCTACGAGCGTGCCCTTGCGGAGGCGGCTGAGCACGCCGCCGAGACCGAGCCGGCTCTTGCGGTGGACACTGCGCTCGTACCAGGCTCGTCTTCGGCCCTGATCGACGCCGCCGCCGGCGCCTCGATGCTCGTGGTCGGGTCCCGGGGCGCCGGTGGCTTCGCCGCGCTGCTGCTCGGCTCCGTCAGCCGGTACGTCGCCACCCGGGCTGACTGTCCGGTCGTGGTCGTGCGCGACGAGAACATGGCCGTGCACCGCGAGGTGGTCGTGGGGGTGCGCGATCTCGGCCAGTCCGCCGCGATCGGCTTCGCGTTCCAGGAGGCGGCGCTGCGCAAGGCGCGGCTGCGCGCCATGCACGCCTGGCAGGTGTTCCTGTCCGAGATGCGGCTCACGGGCACGGAACGGCCCGGAGCCGACGCCGATGCTGTCACGGCCGAGGTCTCAGGGTGGCTGACCGGCCTGCTGAGCTTCTGGCGGGAAAAGTACCCGGACGTCGATGTCGTCGAGGACGTCGTGCACGCCGCGCCAGGGCGGGTCCTGGCCGCTGCCTCAGCTCGTGCCGACCTGGTCGTTCTGGGCCGCAACGGCGGTGAGTCCCGGCATCCGGGAGCGGACCCGGTCATTCACGCCGTGCTCAGCCACGCGCACGGACCAGTTGCGGTCGTTGCCGAGTGAGCCGAACGCGTGATGAACGAACGGTACCGATCGGAAGGGATCGGCCACAGCGAGTTCCGCTATGGATCGTTCTGCCGGAAAGTGGCACTTCCCGATAACGCAGACGAGACGCACATTCAAGCCTGCTGCAACAACGGGATTCTCGAGATCAGCGTCGCGCTGAAGGCCGGTCACGCGGATCACGCCGGGCGCAGCATTCCGATCCGGATGATCCAGCACATCAATCCGGCGTGAGAGGACCTTGGGCCCTGGCAAGTCCGTTATTCAGTCATCATCATCTGGTTCAGCCGGGGCCAGGGCGCCCGGCCCGGGAAGGGAGATACACGATGTACGACAAGCTGCTGGCCGCGGTTGATCACTCGAAGGCCACCGAGCATGTGCTGAGCGCTGCCCGGGACCTGGCGTCGCTGTCGCACGGCGAAGTGTGGGTGGTGCATCTGCGGGAGCGCGAGGTCATGCCGCGCGCTGGAATGATCGAGAAGGAGACGACCGACGAGGCGCAGGCGCAGGTCGATGCCGCGGTCGAGGAGCTCACCAAGGCCGGGATCAAGGCGCACGGCGTCGTGCGGAACACGATCTACGGCTACGCCGCCCGCGAGATCGTCGATGACGCCAAGAACCTCGACGTCGGCGTGATCATCATGGGCTCGCGAGGACGGGGCGACCTGGCCGGGCTGGTCCTGGGCAGCACCGCGCACAAGGTGATTCACCTGGCCGACCGGCCCGTGCTCGTGGTCCGCTGACCACGCAGCCCGCGCGGCTGACCACGCAGCCCGCGCGGCAGAAAAAGGAGGGCCGCGCCCGCCACGTTCTGGCGGGCGCGGCCCTCCCGGTCGTTACCGGCTCAGCACGACCTTGAGGGCGCCCGTCTCGCCCGCCCGGGCGAACACGTCGTAGGCCTCGTCGAATTCGCCCAGCGCGAAGCGGTGGGTGATGAACCGCCCGGCGTCGATCTGGCCGCTGGTGACCAGGCGCAGCAGCGTCGGCGTCGAGTACGTGTCCACCAGCCCGGTCGTGATCGTGATGTCCCTGATCCACTGATCCTCGAGGTGCAGGGTCGCTGGCTTGCCGTGCACGCCGATGTTGGCGATCCTGCCGCCCGGCCGCGAAAGCTGGACGGCGAGCTCGAACGTGGCGGGCACACCGACCGCCTCGATCGACACATCGGCGCCGAGCCCGCCGGTCAGCGAGTTGATCACCGCGAGCGGATCGTCGGCGGTGTTGCTGACGGTTACGTCGGCGCCGAACTGCTTCGCCGCCTCCAGCCTGGAGTCCGCCAGGTCGATCGCCACGATGTGGCTCGGGCTGAACAGGCGTGCGCCCGTGATGGCGGACAGCCCGATGGGCCCCGAACCCACGATCGCGACGACGTCGCCCGGCTGCACTCCGCCGTTGAGGACACCGACCTCATAGGCGGTCGGCAGGATGTCGGCCAGCATGAGGATCTTCTCGTCGGTCACCCCGTCGGGCACCGGGTAGGTCGAGGCGTCGGCGAACGGGACCCGGACGTACTCGGCCTGAGTGCCGTCGATCTTGTACCCGAAGATCCAGCCGCCCCCGCCGAGGCACTGCCCCGGATGACCCTCGCGGCAGAACCGGCAGGTGCCGCACACGGTGACGCACGAGACGAGCACGCGGTCGCCGGGGTGGACGTTCTTCACGCCGCTGCCGACCGATTCGACGGTACCGACCGCCTCGTGGCCCAGGATCCGCCCGTCGGTCACGACGGGCACGTCACCCTTGAGAATGTGCAGGTCCGTTCCGCAGATCGTGGTCGTGTCCACCCGCACGATCGCGTCGGTGTCGACGATGATTTCCGGCTTGGGAACCTCTTCCCACGCCTTCGCGCCGGGTCCGTGGTAAACGAGGGCTCGCATGACGACCATCTCCTCTGTCTCGCGTCATTGCTCACCAGCCACGCTGCTCGCCGGGCCACGTGGCACATAGGGCCGGAGGTGGGGCCACCCCGGGACGTTCGTCCCGGCGCGCGCGGCCGTTGGTCTCTACTGAGTCCGGGGCCGGCCGCGGTGCTATCGGAGTGCACGCTTTGGCACTCGATCGGCGGCAGTTTCTGCGGAGGTCCGGTGGATCAGTCAACGCGGCCCGACATGACGCCGCTGCCCGACCTGCTGCACGTGCGGGCCACGGCGGGACCGGTCCGGGACCGGCGGCCGGTGTACGTCGACCTGCTGCCGCCGTGCAACGCGGGCTGCCCGGCCGGCGAGAACATCCAGGCCTGGCTGGCGCACACGCAGGCGGGCCGGCCCGAGCAGGCGTGGCGCCAGCTCACCGACGACAACCCGCTGCCCGCGATCCACGGCCGGGTCTGCTACCACCCGTGCGAGGTGGTGTGCAACCGGGCCAGCCTGGACAGCGCGGTCTCGATCCATGCGGTCGAGCGGTTCCTCGGTGACCTGGCGCGCGACCGCGGCTGGGCGTTCGGCCGCCCGGGGCGGCGCACCGGCAAGCGGGTGCTCGTCGTCGGCGCCGGGCCGAGCGGGCTTTCCGCCGCCTACCACCTGGCCAGGCTCGGCCACGAGGTCGAGATCGCCGACGCGGGCGACGCGCCCGGCGGGATGATGCGCTACGGCATCCCCGCCTACCGGCTGCCCCGCGACGTGCTCGACGCGGAGATCGCCAGGATCGAGGCGCTCGGCGTGCGCATCAGCCGCGGCCACCGGGTCACCGACCTGGACGCCGAGCGGCGCGACGGCGGGTTCGACGCCGCGTTCGTCGCGGTCGGCGCGCACCTGTCCAAGCGGGTCGACATCCCGGCCCGGGACGCGGGCCGGATCGTGGACGCGGTGTCGTTCCTGCGCGGCGTGGCCTCGGGGGAGCGGCCGGTGATCGGCAGGCGGGTCGCGGTGTACGGCGGCGGCGATACCGCGATGGACGCCGCACGGACCGCCCGCCGCCTGGGTGCGGACGACGCGATGATCGTCTACCGGCGCACCCGGGAGCAGATGCCCGCGCACGAGGAAGAGGCGGCCGGTGCCGAGCGGGAGGGCGTGACGATCAACTGGCTGCGCACGATCACCGCGTTCGACGGCCCGGAGCTCACCGTCGAGGCCATGGAACTCGACGAGACCGGGTTCCCGCGCCCGACCGGGCGGTTCGAGACGCTGGCCGCCGACACCGTGATCCTCGCGCTCGGCCAGGACGCCGACACCGGGTTCCTGCGGAACCTGCCCGGCGTGGAACTCGCCACGGACGGCACCGTGCGGGTCGCGCCGACGATGATGACCGGCTGCCCCGGCGTGTTCGCGGGCGGCGACATGGTCCCGGCGCTGCGCACCGTGACCGTCGGCGTCGGCCACGGCAAGAAGGCGGCCAGGAACATCGACGCCTGGCTGCGCGACGGCGGCGGGACCGGCGCGGCGAGCCGGGCCAAACACGACCTCGTCGCGTTCGGGCAACTCAATCTGTGGTACTTCGGCGACGCGGCCCAGCGGCGCCAGCCGGAGGAAGAGCCCGAGCGGAGGACCGCCGACTTCAGCGAGGTGGTCGGCGGGCTGTCCGAGCGGGAGGCGGTCTACGAGGCGCGGCGGTGCCTGTCCTGCGGCAACTGCTTCGAGTGCGACGGCTGCCTGGGCGCCTGCCCCGAGGATGCGGTGATCAAGCTCGGGCCCGGGCACCGGTACGAGTTCGACTACGGCAGGTGCACCGGCTGCGGCGTGTGCTACGAGCAGTGCCCGGTGCACGCGATCGAGATGGTCGGGGAGCGCTCGGGGACGGAAGCGGGACCGTGAACACGATCGACGGGAACGAGGCGGCGGCTTCGGTCGCGTACCGGCTCAGCGAGGTGTGCTGCATCTACCCGATCACGCCGTCCTCGCCGATGGCCGAGCTCGCCGACGAGTGGTCGAGCAGGGGCCTGCCGAACGTCTGGGGCACGGTGCCCACGGTGGTGGAGATGCAGAGCGAGGGCGGGGCGGCGGGCGCGCTGCACGGCGCGCTGCAGAGCGGCGCGCTGGCCACGACGTTCACCGCGTCGCAGGGCCTGCTGCTGATGATCCCGAACATGTACAAGATCGCCGGCGAGCTGACCCCTGCGGTGCTGCACGTGGCCGCGCGGTCGCTGGCCGCGCAGGGCCTGTCGATCTTCGGAGATCACTCGGACGTGATGGCGGTGCGGCAGACCGGGTTCGCGCTGCTGGCCTCCGCGTCGGTGCAGGAGGCGCACGACCTGGCACTGGTCGCGCACGCGGCCACGCTGGCCACCCGGGTCCCGTTCGTGCACTTCTTCGACGGCTTCCGCACCTCGCACGAGCTGAACACGATCGAGATGCTGTGCGACGACGACCTGCGCGCGCTGGTGCCCGAGGACCTGGTCCGGGCGCACCGCGGCCGGGCCCTGTCCCCGGATCACCCGGTCATCCGGGGCACCGCGCAGAACCCGGACACCTATTTCCAGGCCCGGGAGACCGTGAACCCGTTCTACGCGGCCGTGCCCGGCGCCGTGCAGGACGCGATGGATGCGCTGGCCGCGCGAACCGGCCGCCGGTACCGGACCGTGGAGTACGCCGGCCACCCCGAGGCCGACCGGGTGATCGTCGTGATGGGCTCGGCCGCGCAGACCGCCGCCGAGACCGTGGCCCACCTGTGCGCGCAGGGCGAGCGGGTCGGCGTGGTCACGGTCCGGCTGTACCGGCCGTTCCCGACCGCCGCGCTGCTCGGCGCGCTGCCGGCGACCGCGTCGGCGATCGCGGTGCTGGACCGGACCAAGGAGCCGGGATCCGCGGGGGAGCCGCTGTTCCTCGACGTGACCGCCGCGCTCGCTGACTCCGTCAACGGCCCGGAACGGGACGCGTTCCCGCTGGTCTGCGGCGGACGGTACGGGCTGTCGTCCAAGGAACTGACCCCGGGCATGGTCGCCGGTGTGCTCGCCGAGCTGGGCCGGGAACAACCACGGCGCCGGTTCACGGTCGGCATCACCGACGACGTGTCGGGCAGCAGCCTCCCGTACGACCCGGCGCTGGACATCGAGCCGCGGGGAACCGTTCGGGCGGTGTTCTTCGGGCTCGGCTCGGACGGCACGGTCGGCGCGAACAAGAACACGATCAAGATCCTCGGCTCCGAGGCCGGCCTGCATGCGCAGGGCTACTTCGTCTACGACTCGAAGAAGTCCGGTTCGCAGACCGTGTCGCATCTGAGGTTCGGGCCGGAGCCGATCCGCGCGCCGTACCTGGTGTCGCAGGCAAGCTTCGTCGGCTGTCACCACTTCGGGCTGCTGGAGCGGGTCGACGTGCTCGCCCGGGCGGCGCCCGGCGCCACACTGCTGCTCGACTGCGCCCATCCGCCGGACGAGGTGTGGGACGCGCTGCCCAGGCCGGTGCAGGAGAAGATCCTGGCCAGACAAGTGGAGGTGTACGCGATCGACGCGGGCCGGATCGCCCGCGAGGCCGGTCTGGCCGGGCGGACCAACACCGTGCTGCAGACCTGCTTCTTCGCGATCTCCGGTGTGCTGCCACGGGACGAGGCGATCGCCAAGATCAAGGCGTCGATCGTGAAGACGTACGGGCGGCGCGGGACCGACGTCGTGGCGAAGAACCACGCCGCGGTGGACCGGGCGCTCGAGGGCCTGCACCGGATCGAGGTGCCCGGCCGGGCGACGTCCGGGCGGGGCCTGCCCGCGGTGGTCCCCGCCTCCGCCCCGGCGTTCGTCCGCACGGTGACCGCGGCGATGATGGCCGGCCGCGGCGACGACCTGCCGGTCAGCGCGCTGCCCGCGGACGGCACGTACCCGGTGGGCACCGCGGCGTTCGAGAAGCGCAACATCTGTGACCTGGTCGCCGAGTGGGATCCGGACCTGTGCATCCAGTGCGGGAACTGCAGCTTCGTCTGCCCGCACAGCGTGATCAGGTCCACGTACTACGACGAGGCGCTGCTGGACGGGGCGCCGGATGGGTTCCGGACCGCGCCACTGGACGCGCGCGGCCTGCCGGACACCGCGTTCACGCTGCAGGTGTACCTGGAGGACTGCACCGGCTGTGAGCTGTGCGTGCAGGCCTGCCCGGTCAGCGCGCCGGGCGAGGGCGGCCGCAAGGCGATCAACCTGAGCGCGCGCGAGCCGCTGCTGGCCGCCGAGCGGGAGAACATCGCGTTCTTCGAGACCCTGCCGGTGGCCGACCGCAGCGCGGTGGACTTCGGCACCGTGCGCGGCGCGCAGTTCCTGCAGCCGCTGTTCGAGTTCTCCGGCGCGTGCGCGGGCTGCGGCGAGACGCCGTACCTGAAGCTGATCTCCCAGCTGTTCGGCGACCGGCTGCTGGTCGCCAACGCGACCGGGTGCTCCTCCATCTACGGCGGGAACCTGCCCACCACGCCGTGGACGGCGGGACCGGACGGCCGCGGCCCGGCGTGGTCGAACTCGCTGTTCGAGGACAACGCCGAGTTCGGCCTCGGGTTCCGGCTGGCGGCCGACCGGCACGCCGAGCTGGCCCGGCGCCGGCTGGGGGAGCTGCGGGACTCGGTCGGCGCCGGCCTGGTGGACGAGATCCTGGGCGCGCCGCAGCTCCGCGAGTCGGAGCTGGCGGCCCAGCGGGAGCGGGTGGCGGAGCTGAAGCGGCGGCTGGCGGGCGCGAACGGTACAGCCGTGGCCGACCTGCTCAGCGTCGCCGATCACCTGGTCCGCCGCAGCGTGTGGATCGTCGGCGGGGACGGGTGGGCCTACGACATCGGCTCGGGCGGCCTCGACCACGTACTGGCCAGCGGCCGGAACGTGAACGTTCTGGTGCTGGACACCGAGGTGTACTCCAACACCGGCGGCCAGTCGTCCAAGGCGACCCCGCTGGGCGCGGTGGCCAAGTTCGCGGCGTCGGGCAAGACCACGCCCAAGAAGGACCTGGCGCTGCAGGCGATCGCGTACGGCTACGTGTACGTGGCGCGGGTGGCGATGGGCGCGGACCCGCAGCAGACGCTGCGCGCGCTGCGCGAGGCCGAGGCGTACGACGGGCCGTCGCTGGTGATCGCGTACAGCCACTGCATCGCGCACGGCATCGAGATGCGCAACGGCCTGGACCAGCAGTACCGCGCGGTGGCCAGCGGGTACTGGCCGCTGATCCGCTACGACCCGGTGCTGCGCACGGCCGGGGAAAATCCCTTCATGCTCGACTCGCCGCGGCCGCGGATCCCGCTGGCCGACTACACGCGGCGGGAGCTGAGGTACCGGGCGCTCGGCAACACCGACCCGGCCGAGGCCGAGCGGCTGGCCGCCCTTGCCCAGCAGGCCGTGGACCAGCGGTGGGACACCTACGAGGAGATGGCGGCGCGCGGCCCGGCGCACTTCCCGGCCGACGCTCGCAGGACCGGCCCCGGGGCTACCCGTTCCGGGCACTCGTCCGATGGGGGAAACTGATGGACCTGTCGACCCGGTACCTGGGCCTCGAGCTGCGCAACCCGCTGGTCGCGTCCGCGTCACCGCTGTCGAACACCGTGGACGGGGTGCGGCGGCTGGCCGACGCCGGCGTGGGCGCGGTCGTGCTGTACTCGCTGTTCGAGGAGCAGCTGCGGCGGGAGGCGGCGCACAACGCGGCGCTGGCCGACGCCGGGACCGACAGCTTCGCCGAGTCGCTGTCCTACTTTCCGCCCGGCGCCGAGGGCGGCCCCGGGCCGCACCGCTACCTGAGCCTGCTGGAGCGCGCCGCGGCCGCGGTGGACGTGCCGGTGATCGCGAGCCTGAACGGGACCAGCCCCGGAGGGTGGACCGACTACGCGAAGGCGCTGGCCGACGCGGGTGCGGCGGCGATCGAGCTGAACATCTACCACCTGCCCGGCGACCCCATGTTCCCCGGCCGGGACGTGGAGCAGCGGCACGTCGAGATCCTGACCACGGTCAAGGCCGTGGTCAGCGTGCCGGTCGCGGTGAAGCTCAGCCCGTACTTCAGCTCGACCGGGGAGATGGCGCTGCGGCTCGACCGGGCCGGGGCCGACGGCCTGGTGCTGTTCAACCGGTTCCTGCAGCCGGACATCGACCCGGAGACGCTGACCGTGACCGTCCCGTTCGGGCTGTCCAGCCCGGCCGAGGGACGGCTGCCCCGGGCCTGGATTGCGCTGCTGGCCGGCCGGGTCCGCGCATCGCTCGCCGCCACCACCGGGGTCGGGGATTCGTCCGATGTGGTGAGATACCTGCTGGCCGGGGCCGACGTGGTGATGACCGCCTCGGCGCTCCTCCGGCACGGCGCCGGGCACGCGAGCGTGCTTCTTGGCGGGCTGTCCGAATGGATGGACCGCAAGCACTTCGCCACCGTCGCCGAGTTCCGCGGGCTGCTCGCGGTTCCCGCCGACCAGGACCGGACGGCCTACGAGCGGGCGGGCTACGTGACCATGATGCGGGCGGCCAACCGGGCCGGCGGGCCCTGGTGATCCGGCAGGAAGCCCCAATTCGCGATGCCGCCGGGGATGACGGCCACCGGGCACTGAGCGTGGCGCAGCATCGCATAGGTGACCGGACCCAGGCCCATGGACGATGCCGGGCCCCGGCGGCCGCCGACCACGACAAGGTCGGTGCTCTGCGAGGCAAGGGCCAGGACCCGCTCGGCGTGACCGCGGACCGGGCTCTCGGTGACGGCCACCTCGGGGTACTTGTGCCGCCACGAAGCGACCTGCTCCGACAGCAGCGCCGCTGCGCCCTTGTCGACCGGGTCCACCGACAGCACCCAGCCGTGATAGCCGTCGAGCCGCCCCGTCTCCGGGTGCTCCCACGCGTACGTGGCGTTCAGCCGGGCGCCTCGCACGCCGGCTTCCCCGAAGCCGAACTCCAGGGCCGCGCTGGCCTCGTCGCTGTCGTCGGCGCCCACCACGATCTCGCGGACGTCCGGCCGGCTGCCCGCCGCCGTGAACACGACCGGGCACCGGGCGCGCGTGGCCAGGCAGAGAGCTACCGAGCCGAGCCGCAGCCCGGAGGACCGGCCGCTCCCGGTGCCACGGGCCCCGACCGCGAACAGCGCCGCCTCGCCGGTGATCGCGGTCAGTACCTCGTCGGCGTGGCCGGACACGGCGGCGATGCGCAGACCGACGCCGGGCGCTGCGTCTGCCGCGCGGTGTGCCGCCCGGGCCAGTGCGGACCGTGCGCCGTGCGGCAGGTCGTACCGGCTCCAGCCGTGGCGGTGCACCTCGTGCCACACGACCTGCGCGTCGGCTTCCGGCCCGGTGTGGTGTTCCATGACGTGCACGATGAACAGCGGCACCCGGCGCTGCGCGGCTTCGACGGCGGCCCACGCGGTGGCGGCCAGGGATTCTTCGGAGCCGTCGGTTCCGGCAACGATCGGCGCGGTCATGGCGCGGTTCCCTTCCCGGGGTCGTTCGGCGGCCGGAGGCCCCGCCCGCCACGGGGCCGCGAGAGCGGCTCCCGTCCATCCGATCGTGGCGCCCGGCGGGTGGCGGCAACAGTGATCAGGGTCACGGCCGCGCGGGACCTTCGTCCCCTCGCAGGCGCCGAACGGCCCTGGCCGGGCGGGCCCGGCCGGGCACACGCTGGGCACACGCTGGGAGCGATAAAGCCAGGTGAGAAGCATGACGACCGTTGCAATCCCCGCTGACCAGGTCGACTACCTGATCGAGACGGCGGCGCGCGCGCCGTCGGTGCACAACACACAGCCGTGGCGGTTCTCCGTCAGCCGCTACGCGATCGAGCTGTATGCCGACCCGCGCCGCAAGCTCGGCGTGGACCCGATCGGCCGCGAGATGATCATCAGCTGCGGCGCTGCCCTGTTCGGCCTGCGCCTCGCGGTGCGCTCGCTGGGTTACCTGCCCCGGGTGGAGCTGCTTCCCGACCCGCCCCGGCTGCTCGCCAGGGTGAGGCTGGGCGACGAGGCCCCGATGACCAGCGAAGAGTGGCGGATGCTGCAGGCGCTGCCGCACCGGCACACGCACCGCGGCCCGTTCGACGCCCGGCCGCTGCCGCACGGGCTGCTCGCCGGGCTGCAGCGCGACGCGTTCACGGAGGGCGCCACGCTGGCGCTCGTCGAGCCGGGCATCGCGTATCAGCGCCTGGCGGACATCGTGACCGCCGCGAGCCGTAGGCAGGACCTCGACCCCATTGCCAGGGCCGAGGTCCGGCGGTGGGCCCGGGCGGCGGGCAGCGCGGAAAGAGACGGTGTCCCGGGAAGGGCGTTTCCCCGTGAGGCCTTCCCGGAATGGGCCGGCATCGAGCGCGGGCGGCTGCGGCAGCGGGACTTCGACCAGGGCCGCGGCCTCGGTGCGCTGCCGGCCGAGGGCCCGCCGGCGGCGGCCACCGCGGTGCTCGTCACGAGCGGG
>JASHQP010000638.1 GCA_030039095.1 Streptosporangiaceae bacterium | reverse complement strand
CCGAGCAGCAGCTCAGCCGCGACACGAGGCCATTCGCCGTGCCGAGCGTGGCGAGTGCCGCCGGTGACGGCGGTGGTCCCGGGGCCGCGCCGGTGCCCGCGCCCCCGTTCGGTGCCGCGCCGCCGCCTACGCCGGCCGCCCCGGCGCCACTGTTCGCCCCGGCAGGCGAGGAGGAAAGCGTGTTCACGCCGCGCCGCCCCCGCCAGACGCCGGCGACGGCCAGCAGCAGCATGTTCTCGTCCGACGGCGAGGACTCCCGGGTCGACACCGCCGAGCTGGCCAAGCTCGGCCTGCCGGTCCGGGTACGTCAGGCCAGCCTCGCGCCGCAGCTGCGCGAGCGCGGGCCCGGGACGGACGGAGAGGACAGGGTGGCGAGCGCGCCGTCGCCAGAGGCCGCGCGGAGCATCATGACGGCGCTGCAGCGGGGCTGGGAGCGCGGACGCTACATATCCGGGTCCGTTCAGCCACCCTCCGACAGCAACACCGAATCCAGCGGCAACGGAGCCGAGCAGAACAGCGACTAGTGACGCAGCGTGCCGATCGCGGCGTCGGGAGCACCAAAGGGGGAAGACGTGGGCCAGGCCAGCGAGCTTGACTGGCTCCTCGATGATCTGGTCGCCAGGGTCGTCCACATCAGCAGGGCCGTCATCCTTTCCAGAGACGGCCTCACGATCGGGGCCTCGGCCAGGCTGAGCAAGGAGGATGCCGACCACCTCTCGGCGGCCGCAGCTGGCTTCCAGAGCCTGGCCAGGGGCATCGGACGGCATTTCGGAGGCGGTCCGGCGCGCCAGATCATCATCGAGATGGAGTCCGAGTTCCTGTTCGTGACCGCCGCTGGCGAGGGCTCGTGCCTCGCGGTCCTGGCGGCCTCGTCCGCCGACGTGGGCCTCGTCGCCTACGAGATGGCGGTTCTCGTCAAGCGGGTCGGGGAGCATCTTGCCGTCACCCCCCGGCCCATCGGCTACATGTCAGAGACGAAGTGACCCGGAGTGCCCCCCGCAGACGACAGGTGGCTCGACCATGAAGCCGGCCCGCTCGTCCGTCCCTATGCGCTGACCGGCGGCCGGACCCGGCCGGCCGGCGAAGAGGCCTTCGACCTGATGGCGATGGTCACCGCCGTTCGCGGGGCACACGCGAACACCTACGGTCTCGAGCCGGAGCACCTGGCCCTGCTGCGGCTGTGCCGCCTCCCGGCCTCGGTGGCCGACCTCGCCTCCGACATGGATCTTCCCCTCGGCGTGGTCCGCATCCTCCTGTCGGACATGCGAGAACGGGGGCTCGTCAGGGTTTATCACCCGGTGCCCACGCGGCTTGCCGACCCGCAACTGCTGAGGGAGGTGGCAGATGGGCTCCGCAGGCTCTTATCCGGCCAGCCACGCAGAACCGGTCCCGGTCGCGATCAAGATCCTGGTCGCGGGCGGATTCGGGGCCGGCAAGACCACGCTGGTGGGCGCGCTGACCGAGATCCGGCCGCTGCGGACGGAGGAGGACCTGAGCGAGCCGGGCATGCGGGTGGATCTCACCGACGGCGTCGAGCACAAGACCACGACGACGGTCGCTATGGACTTCGGCCGCATCACGATCAGGGAAGACCTGGTGGTCTATCTCTTCGGTACGCCCGGGCAGCAGCGCTTCTGGTTCATGTGGGATGAGCTGGCGCTCGGTGCCCTGGGTGCCGTCGTGCTTGCCGACACCCGGCGGCTGGCCGACTGTTTTCCCTCGGTCGATTACTTCGAGCAGCGGGGCACGCCGTTCACCGTGGCGGTGAACTGCTTCGACGGGGCGAGGCGCTTCGATCCGGAGATCGTCAGATCCGCCCTCAAACTGAACCTCGACGTGCCGGTCGTGCTGTGCGACGCGCGGCGGCGCTCGTCCTGCCGTGACGTCCTGGTCACACTCGTCGAGCACGCGATCCGGCTGCTCGCCGTCGGTCCCGACCCGGCGGCGCCGGTCAGCTCCGCCAGATGATGACGAGCGCGCAGTCGTCCGAACTCGCGCCCGGGGCCTGCATGGCCTGGACGAGCTTGCCCGCGCCCGGCCCGAACCCCGACGTGACGAGAAGATCCGCCTGGCCGAGCAGGCGGTCGATCCCGGCGTCGATGTCCCGGCCCGGAGCCTCGATCAGCCCGTCGGTGTAGAGCATCAGGGCATCGCCGGGACGCAGCACCCCACGCTCCGGCACGCTCCGCAGGTCAGCGACCACGCCCAGGACGATCCCGCGTGCCTGAGTGAGCCGCCAGTTGCCGCTGCCGGCCTCGAAGTGCGCGGCGGGCGGATGCCCAGCGGAGTCGACGACGTAGTCCCCGGTGGCCAGGTCGAGGGACAGGTGCACGGCGGTCACGAAGCCCTCGGCCGCCGCGCCACGGCGCAGGTAGGCATTGCACGCGGCGAGGAAGTCGCCCGCGGGCACCGAGCCGAGAAGCCCGCCGAACGCGCCGGAGAGCAGCAGCGCACGCGTCCCGGCGTCGATTCCCTTCCCCGCCACGTCGACCAGGGCAACCTCCAGCGTCTTGCCGTCGCAGGCGGACACCACGAAGTCGCCACCGAACGACGCCCCGCCCGCCGGTTTCAGCACCGCCGCTGACCGCCAGCCATCGGGCAGGTCGGGCAGCCTGCCCTGGGCCCGGATCCGGTCCCGCAACTCGATCAGCATCCGGTCGCCGCGCAGCCCCAGCACACCCAGCTTCGCCCGGGCCCTCGCCAGCGCGTCAGCGAACACGATCGTGACCGCGACCGTGGCGATGATTCCCGCCCCGGCCTTGCCCATCAGCGCGTCATACGCAAGCGCGACAGCGACGAGACCGAACAGGATCCGCAGCGCACGGGGCCACAGCAGCAGACCTCCCGCAAGCAGCGGCAGGATCATGACGCCCGGCGAAAACCAGAATTCCGAAACGTGAACCGCCGCAACGCCGATGGCGGCGACGGCTAGCGCGAGCCCGAACGCGAGCCGCCGGTTTCTGGTGATGAATTGCCGCAGGACCAACCCACGCACCCGCCGCGCCACGGCGCGCGTTGCGGTCAGTAGCCGATGCGGAACAACACGAACCATCTTGCCGGCACTGTACCGGTATCCGGGCATTACGGCACGTTCACGGAGCGGCGAATATTCGGTCGCGGTGCCGGCCCCATGCCCGGTAAGAATCAAGGCATGGCCGCTGCCTATCCGATCCGCCCGATCAGCGAGGAGGAGTTCGGCGCCTTCTACGCGGTGATCGAGCACGCCTTCAACGCTCCGTACCCGACCAGCGAAGAACTGCCGCACGAGATGGGTGTCTTCGAGTTCGGCCGGTCACTGGCTGCCTTTGACGGGGCCGACATTGCGGGGACGGCGGCAGCACTGTCGCTCCGGATGACCGTTCCGGGCGGCGTTGCCGCAGTGGCCGGTGTGACCGCGGTCGCCACGTCACCCTCCCACCGGCGCCGGGGGATCCTGAGCAGCCTGATGCGCCGCCAGCTGGCCGACCTCCGTGAGCGCGGTGAGGCGGTCGCTGCGCTGTTCGCCTCGGAGGCCGGCATCTACGCCAGATTCGGGTACGGCGCCGCGACCAGCGAGCTCAACCTCACGATCCGCCGCGGCGAGGGCGCCGACCTGGCGCGGGCCGCGGCACCGGGAGCACAGGGCCCGCTGCGGCTGCGGGCCGCCGAGCCACGAGACGCCACGCCCGATCTGGCCAGGGTCTTCGATTCGGTGCTTCGCGACAGGCCCGCCATGTTCGCCAGGGATGACCGCTGGTGGGAGCACATCAGGTGGGACCCGGAGCACCGCCGCTCCGGCAGCAGCCCGCTGCGCTGCGTGATAGCCGAGGACGCCGCCGGGCCCCGCGGGTACGCCTTGTACTCGGTGCGGCCGATCTGGGCCGATGACGGGATTCCCGGGGGCGTGCTGCAGGTCCGGGAGCTCATCGCCACCGATCCGGCGGCCTACGCGGCCGTCTGGAACGACCTGCTGAACCGGGACCTGGTGGGCGAGGTGCGGGCCCACGCGCGACCGGTTGACGAGCCGCTGCTCTACCTGCTCGCCGACGGCCGCCGGGCACGTCCGCGGCTGCTCGACGGACTCTGGGTCCGGCTGGTCAGCGTGCCGGAAGCGCTCGCGACCCGACGGTACTCGTGCCCGGTTGACGTGGTCATCGAGGTCGCCGACGGCCTATTCGCCGAGAACGCCGGGCGCTGGCGGCTGCGCGCGCCGGGCCGGGCCGGGGATGAGCGATCGACCTGCGAGCGGAC
Organism: Streptosporangiaceae bacterium; assembly: GCA_030039095.1. The sequence goes on along the minus strand of JASHQP010000638.1, from coordinate 2,235 downwards.
GTCGGCCGCGGCCGACGTGACGCTGCCTGTCCAGTCGCTCGGCGCCACATACCTGGGCGGCACCACGCTCGGCGCGCTGGCCCGCGCGGGGCTCGCCGACGAGGCAACGCCGGGCGCGATCGCGGCGCTGTCTGCCGCCCTGTCCTGGGACCCCGCGCCGTGGAGCCCGACGGGCTTCTGACCCGGCCACGTGCGAGACTGGGGGACATGCGCGGCATGAAGATCACGGTGGACGCGGCCATGCGGGCCAGGGACGTGTCACGGCCGCGCCCCGAGCACGAGGCGCTGGCCCAGGAGGCCGAGGCGGCCGAAGAAGCCAGCCCGAAGCCGGCCGCGCCCGCCGACCCGGCGCCGGGCAACGCGCCCCGGCCAGGGCAGGGACGCCGCCGGCGCAGGCGCCGCTGAAGCGCCGCCACCGAGGTTCCGGGGCTCGATCATCTCACCCGCCCAGGTAGGCCAGCACGGCCAGCACCCTGCGGTTGTCATCCTCGGACGGCTGCAGCCCCAGCTTGAGGAATATCGACGCCGTGTGCTTGGCCACGGCGCGCTCGGTGATCACTAGCCGGGATGCGATGGCCGCGTTGGAGCGGCCCTCGGCCATCAGCCCCAGCACCTCGCGCTCACGCGCGCTGAGCACTGCCAGGGCGCCCTCGCCACCCCGGTTCCGGGCCAGCAGGCGGGCGATGACCTCCGGATCCATCGCGGTGCCTCCCTCGGCGACCCGGCGCAGCGCGTCGACGAACTGCGCGCTGTCGAAGACCCGGTCCTTGAGCAGATAGCCGACGCCGCCGGTACCGTCGGCCAGCAACTCGCGGGCGTAGAGCTGCTCGACATACTGCGACAGCACCAGCACCGGGAGCCCGGGCACCGCACTTCGCGCGGCCAGCGCGGCGCGCAGCCCCTCGTCGGTGAAGGTGGGCGGCAGCCGGACGTCGACCACCGCCACGTCCGGCTGGTCCGCGGTCACGGCGGCCAGCAGGTCGGCGGGGTTGTCGACGGCCGCCGTGACCTCGAGGCCGTGCGCTTCGAGCATCCGGGTCAGGCCGTCCCTCAGCAGGAAGAGGTCTTCGGCGATGACAACGCGCACGGGATCTCCAGGTTCATCACGGTCGGGCCGCCGGGCGGGCTGCTCACGGCGAGCACGCCGTCGAACGCCGCCAGGCGGCGCTCGATACCGCGCAGGCCGGACCCTCCGGCCGGGTCGGCGCCGCCGTGGCCGTCATCGGTCACGCCGACCCGCAGCACACCGCCATCGTGCCGGATATCGATCCATACCCGTACCGCATCGGCGTGCTTGGCCACGTTCGCCAGCAGCTCGCAGACCGCGAAGTAGGCCGCCGACTCGACCGGCGCGGGCGGCCGGCTGGGCAGCTCGCTGGTCACCTGCACCCGCAGCGCGCTGTCGAGAGCCAGCGCGCGCACTGCCTCGGCCAGCCCGCGGTCCGCCAGCACCGGCGGGTGGATGCCGCGGACCAGGTCCCGCAGCTCGGACAGCGCCCTGACCGAGCTGTCCCTGGCCTCGTTCAGCAGTGCCTGCGCCGCGGCGGGGTTGGTATCGATCAGCTGCCCGGCCGCGTCCAGGGTCATCCCCATCGCCACCAGCCGAGCCTGGGCGCCGTCATGCAGATCGCGCTCGATCCGGCGCATCTCGGCCGCGCCCGTGTCTATGGTCTCGGACCGGGTCTGGGCAAGATGGCGGACCCGCTGACCCAGCTCGGCCCGCCGGGTTGGCCCGAGCAGCGAGCGGGTGAACTCGGCGTAGAGGCGCAGCAGCCACGGGGCGGCCACGAACCCGGACACCGCCAGCAGGATGCCGTACAGCGGGTGCGAGATCACGCCGGCGAGCTGGGTCGAGCCGTGCGGAAGCGCCATCCCGAATATGCCGTACACGACGGCCACGGCGGACCCGCCGGCCAGGCCCGCGCCCAGCCATGGGTTCAGCAGCAGCCACAGCAGGTCCCGCCGGGTCGCTTCGTCGGCAAGCAGATAGCTGCGCCACTGCCTGGGGCTGAGCTCCGCGCCATCGCCGCCCGCGGGCGGCGCCAGATACGGGGACGCGATCGGCACACCGCACAACTCACCGGTCAGCCACCGGGTGAGACCGGCGAGCTGACGCACGCCGAGCACCGCGGGCGTGACCAGCGCCCGCCCGACGCCGAGCCCGGCCAGCACCGCGACGACGGCGAGCACCGCCACGGCGATCACCTCGGCCACCGCCAGCGCGCCGAGCCCGAC
>JASHQP010000637.1 GCA_030039095.1 Streptosporangiaceae bacterium | reverse complement strand
TGCACCGGATACCGGTGGCGTCTGCGAGTACACCGGTTCCGTCGGGCTATATGTCTCGCTTCCGGAACAGGGCGAGCGCGGACCCGAGCACGACCGCCGTCGACCCTGCCATCACGCCGAGACCGGCCCACGGGCTGAGGAGTTCGGGATCGGGCCGGGTCGCGAAGATGCTGGCGCCGGCCTCGGTGAGCCAGTATTTCGTGAGGAGGTCGGGCAGGGGTTCCGGGAACGCGGGGCCGATCCCCGGCACGAGCCACTCGGCGCCGAAGATCGTCGATACCGCCCCGGCGGTCGAGCGGGTGTGGACGCCGATCCCGAGGCCGAGCAGCGCGGCGGCGGTGGCGTGCAGGCCGCCGCCGAGCACGGCGCGGGCGGAGCCGGGGCTGCGGAGCGTGTCATGGGGCACGCCGCGCCGGTCGAGCAGCGCCTGCCCGGCCAGGAACCCGCCGGTGCTGGCGGCGAGCCCGGTCCCGAGGCTGATGCCGGCGGTGGTGAGCGCCTTCGCCGCCAGGAGGCGGCCGCGGTCGGGGACGGCGGTGAGGCTGGGGGTGATCGTGCCGGCCCCGTACTCCGAGGTCACCGACAGCGCACCAAGGACCCCCAGCGAGACCTCCAGGAGGGTGCGGCCGCGCAGGGTCATGAGGGTGGGGTCGAACGAGCGCCGCTCGTCGGGGTCGAAGTCCGGGTATCGCTGTGCCGTCGCGTTGGCGAACAGCACGGCCGTCCCGGCGCCGGCGACGAGCGAGCCCGCGACGATGACCGGCCCGGGACGGGTGCTGCGGAACTTGACCAGCTCGGACCGGACGATGTCGCGGAATCGGGTAACCGGCGGCTTCGGTGCGCCGGCCTCGCCGGCGGCCGACTTGCGGGCGGCCATGCCGGAGCGCACCGGGGCCACGGCAGCCGGGACGGCACGCGCGGGAGCCGTCGCGTCTCGGGCACTGGGGGCGGGGGCGGTCAGCTCCATGAACGCCTCCTCGAGCGAGCGCCGCACCGGTGCCAGCTCATGCAGCTCGACGCCCGCACGCAGGGCCAGCGCGCCGATCGCGGAGCCGTCGAGGCCGCTCACGGCGAAGGAACTGGCGTCGCCGAGGTCCCGTACGGTGCCGCCGGCGCCGGCGACGCGGCCGCGCAGGGTCTGCGGGTCCGGTGTGCGCACGCGGATCTCTTCGTGCTCGTGGTCCCGCTGGAAGGTCTTCATCTCGCTGTCGACGAGCAGCCGGCCCTCGCCGATGATGAGGAGGTGATCGGCGGTGACCGATATCTCGGTCATGAGGTGGCTGGACATGAGCACGGTCCGTCCCTCCGCGGCCATCTGGCGCATGAGTTCGCGGAACCAGATGATGCCTTCGGGGTCCAGCCCGTTGAGCGGCTCGTCGAGCACGAGGACCGGCGGGTCGCCGAGCAGCGCCGCGGCGAGACCGAGGCGCTCGAGCATGCCGAGCGAGAAGGCTCCCGCCGGCTTCCGCGCGACCTTGCCGAGCCCGACCGTCTCGAGCACCTCGCCAACGCGCCTGCGGTCGATGCCGTTGCTGCGCGCGAGAGCGAGCAGATGGCCGGCCGCGGTACAGCCCGGCTGCACTGCCCGCGCGTCGAGCAGCGCGCCGACGTGCCGCAGCGGGCAGGCAAGCTCGGCGTAGGGCCGCCCGTCGATCGTGACGGTCCCAGAGGTCGGCCGCTCCAGCCCGAGGATCATCCGCAGCGTCGTGGTCTTGCCCGCGCCGTTGCGCCCCAAAAATCCCGTCACCTCGCCGGGCCGGACCGAGAAGGTCAGCCCGTCGACGGCCACAACCTGGCCGAAGCGCTTCGTGAGCCCGCTCGCCTCGATCATGCCTGTCCCCTGCGCTCGGGCTGGTCGGCCACGATCAGGGGAAGGAAGATCCGGTCGACGATCTCGATCAAGGTGTCGTCGGGTACGGGTGCCTGGTTCATGATCACGTCGTGGCGGACGAGGTCGACCGGCAGCGAAGCGATCCGCGGGCTGAGCCGGGCGGGGTCGATCTCGCCGCGCTCGACGGCACGCTGGATGACGGCGGCCATCCTGCTGGGCGTGCCGGCTAGAGCCCGCTCCCGCAGGTCCGAGAGCGGAAGCCCGGTGGCGCCGTAGTAGTCGGCGATCACCAGGCTGAGCACGCCGGTGATCTGGCTGGCACTGGCAGACATCTGTTGCAGCAAGGCGAGCACGTCCCCTCGCAGCGTGCCGGTGTCCGGCAGGTCGAGAGCGGCGGCGGCGTTGTGGTGGCGGATGGCGGCGACCACCAGTTCGGCCCGGTTGGACCAGCGCCTGGCGAGCACCGGCCGGCTGGTGCCGGCGCGCGCCGCCACACCATCGAGCGTGAAGCCCGGATATCCGGCTGCGCATAGCTCGTCCCAGGCGGCGTCGAGCAGCGCTGCCTCGAGCGCGGCGCCGCGCCGCCGCCGGGCCGGCGGCGGGGGACGTCGGCCTCTGTCGGTCATCGACGCGGGTGCGGAGGCTGGGGCCTGGCTCACCGCACCACCATAACTAAAGGATGCGGCTTGCGCATCTTATCTCCGGCTGTTACCGTCGGCTCGTTAGATGCTTATCGCGCATCTTATAGTGATTGATCGGAGCCCCGTGAGCGCAGCAACACCAGAGGCAGCGGCCGGGAAGGAGCGGCTGGACCCTGCGTTCATCAAGCTGGCCGTGATCTTGCTGGTCGGGGTGGTGATGGTCGTGTTCGACACGACCATCGTCAACGTGGCGATCGACAGACTGGCCCGCGGCCTGCACACCTCGGTGCCGAATGCTCAGTGGACGATCAGCGGCTACGTGCTAGCGCTCGGCATGGTCGTGCCGGTCGCGGGGTGGGCCAGCGCGCGATTCGGGGCCAAGCAGGTCTGGATCGGGGCGCTGGCGCTGTTCATGGCCGGGTCGATCCTGTCCAGCCTGGCGTGGGACATCGGCGCGCTGATCGTCTTCCGGGTGCTGCAGGGCGTCGGCGGGGGTCTCATGCTGCCCATCCTGCAGAACTTGCTGGTCGAGGCGGCCGGCGGGCGCAAGCTCGGCCGGATCATGGCCCTGATCAGCCTCCCCACCCTGTTCGGGCCGATCCTGGGGCCGGTCGTCGGCGGGCTGATCGTCAGCCAGCTTTCGTGGCGGTGGATCTTCTGGGTCAACGTGCCGTTCTCCATCGCCGGTCTCGTGCTCGCGTGGCGCGGCCTGCATCCCAGCACTCCGCGCAGGCAGGCCTACCTCGACGTCCTCGGCCTGGTCCTGCTCTCCCCCGCCCTCGCCGCGATCCTCTACGCGGCCACCGAGGTCGGCGTCGAGGGAGGCTTCGGCCACGCCGTCGTCATCGTGCCACTCGCCGCCGGCGTCGCCCTACTCGCCGCCTTCGTCTTCCACGCCCTGCGCACCCATCGCCCGCCGCTGGTGGACCTGCGGCTGTTCAAGGTGCGTTCCTTCTCGGCCGCGACCTCGCTGATGTTCCTGTCCGGCTTCGGCACCTTCGGGGCGCTGCTGCTCCTGCCGCTCTACTACCAGCAGATACGCGGCCAGAGCGCGCTCGACGCCGGCCTTCTGCTCGCACCGCAAGGCCTAGGGATGCTGCTCACCAGAAACGCGGCGGGCACGCTCACCGACCGCATCGGCGCCCGCCCGATCGTGCTCGTCGGCGCCGTCCTCACCGCGGCCGGCACGGCCGCCTATACCCAGGTCGGCGTCCACACCAGCGAGATTTTTCTCGGCCTCAGCCTGGTCGTGCGCGGTGCCGGCCTCGGCGCCTTCACGATCCCCGTCATGGCCGCCGCCTACCTCGGAATGCGACCCGACCAAGTTCCTCACGCCAGCAGTGTGACCCGGATCGCCCAGCAGGTAGGCGGCTCGTTCGGCACCGCCATCCTGGCCATGATCCTCGCGATCCAGACCAAGGCGCACGCGGCCGCCGGACTTGCGGGCGAGGCCACCGCGTTCGGCGCCGCGTTCTGGTGGTCACTCGGTTTCACCGTCATCGCCGTCATCCCCGCCCTGCTCCTGCCCGGCCACACGAAGACCCCGGCCACCGCGGACTCTTAGCGGCACCGGGGGCGGCCCGCCGGTCCGGCGACCAGGCAGGGCGGGTTACTTCCCGGCCGGCGTCGGGGTGTCGAGCTTCTCGACGACGTCCACCACGCCGTCGATGTCCCAGATCAGCCGGACGGCGACCGGGATCAGGTCGTGCCGCTCGTCCTCGGTCGGCTTGCCGGTGAGCACCACGACGCCCTTGTGCACGCTCGCTGACACACTCGCGGGCTCGGCGAACAGGATCTCGGCCAGCAGTTCACGAACCTCGGCGGCGATCTGCGTGTCCGGGCGCAGGAACACCGTCAGCAGGTCACGCCGGCTCACGACGCCGAGCAGCTTGCCCTCGGGATCGGTCACCGGCAGCCACTTGACGTGATGGGAGTGCATCAGCGAGGCGGCGCGGGGGATCGGCGCGTCCGGGTTGATCGTGATCGCCGGCGACGTCATCAGCTGCTCGGCGGTCAGCGGCGGATGCTTCCTGCCCTGGCCCCGCGGCCACGGCAGGTGATCACCCCTGCCCGTCCTGGCCTTCCGTGCCTGCTGGTCCTGCGCCGCCAGCAGGTCGGCCTCCGAGACCACGCCGGCCACGTGCCGGCCCATCGTCAGGACCGGAACCGCGCTGATCTTGTGCTCGGCCAGCAGGTAGGCGATCTCCTTGTACGGCGTGATCCGGTCCACGGTCACCACGTCGGTGGTCATCACGTCCCGCACCGTGCTGTGCCAGCGGCCATGGTGATGAGCAACGTTCGGCGGCGTCCCGCCCCGCTTCTTCCCGTCGAACAGATCGGCCGGTTCAGGCTGCTCGGTCATCCGCTCCTCGATCGCCGCGCGCGCCCGCGCCACGTCGGCCGCGCTGGCCCTGCCGTGCAGCGACTCGTAGTACGCAGCCCCAAGATGGCGGAGCATGGCATCCAGATACGTATCGCGCGACATGCCCGTTCCCTCCCTCGATCCTGGGTCCTGCCCGCACGCCGAACCGCTGTCAGCCTCAGTGTCCCGCCGGGAAACCCGGCCTGATCACGGCTGAACGTCACCAGGCGACGGGACCTTCGGCCATTCCGGCCAGCCGTGGCTCGCCGCGCGGCTTCTGACGTTTGGCTGCCTGGCCGGGACCTTGGCCTCTGCCCACGGGGACCAGCGGCCTCATAAGAAGGAGAGCAAGACGCCGCGGGAGGGGGTTGAGGGTTGCCGCAAGCGCGCGATTTTCTTGACCGGTTCCGGCCCGCTGGCGCTCCTGGCGCGGCGAGCAGGGCGGGGGTACCCGCCAACCGCGCGGCGGAGCTGTCCGCCGAACTCGGGCCGCCGCTGGCGCTGCTGGCGGAAACGCACGCGGAATGCGGCAACGTCATCGCCGCCGCGCGCCGCGACGCCGAACGGATCGTCGATGATGCCCGCCAGCAGGCCGCCGCGCTCGGGGCCGACGCGCAAGA
>JASHQP010000636.1 GCA_030039095.1 Streptosporangiaceae bacterium | reverse complement strand
ATTGCCGTGGCCGGGCCGCGAACCGCACGCGGTATCCGGCACCCAAGGATGCAGAATTCCTCGCGATGGCACCGCCGCGGCAGCGGGTCACGATGCGCCAGCGGCGAATGCCGTTTATTTACCGGAAACAGCACCGCATATAGGCGGCATTGTCATGGCCCGCAGGCCGGCGCCCGCGGCCATTCCCGGCTGATCGTGGCGGCACGCGCGGGGCCATGCCGGGGCTCGCGGATGGCACGGGTAAGGCTAACCCGGCGGTAACAAATGCCCTGGCACGGATGGCGCATCGCGACATTTGACGGCGCCTCCGCCGGAGGCCGCCGGCGCATGCCGTCGGGTTCCGCTTATGTTCGGCCGTGCCTATTGCGTCACGGTGAGGTTGTTGGCATGTTGTGGGGGCAAAGTAATAGGCGCCGATCCGCCGACCCCCCCGGTCTGGGGCCCGTCATGTCGTGGGTTGCGCTGGCTTGGGAGGCAGGAGGTTCCTGTGCTGACGGACGGCGGCGGGTAAGCCCATGGTCAGCTCATCGCCGGCCACGGGCTCTGCCGGGGCTCCTGGCCGGGGAGTGACATGGCCGGTCCGCTCGGGCATCGTGCCGTCACTCGCCGACGGCTTCACCGCCAGGCCCGAGACGGCGCCCGGGCTCGCCGGGGCACTGGTTCCCGGTGCCGCGGTCGCGCTGGTCCCCGCCCCCGGGACCGGGCGGGCCGAGACCGAGCAAGCCGGCGAGGCCGGGCCGGCGGACTGGCCGCTGTCGTCCGGTAAGACCCAGCTTGCCTCGTATGCGGCTGAATCTCTGTGGCGTTCCGGCGACGTCGAGCTGCTCGCGTGGCTCAACGCGTCGAGCCGGGCCTCGGTGCTGTCCGGCTTCGTCGAGGCGGCGGCGGCGACCGCGTCCGGGCACATGGCCGACGCCGAGTCGGTCGCGGGCAGTTTTGTCGAATGGCTCGGCGGAACCAGCCGGCCGTGGCTCATCGTGCTCGACGACCTGCGCGACGCCGCGGACGTGGACGGGCTGTGGCCGGCCGGGCCAGCGGGCCGGATGCTGATCACCACGGCCGATCCCGGGACCGTATCCGGCCGTCCTCGGGTGAGCACCCTCCCGGTACCGGGGTTCAGTACCCGCGAGGGCCTGAGCTACCTGATGGGCCGCCTCACGGCCGACCCGGATCAGCGCCTCGGGGCGATAGACCTGGTCGTTGACCTTGGCTGTGAGCCTCCGGCGCTCGCGCAGGCCAGTTCGATGATCGCCACCTCCCGCCTCACCTGCAGAGACTACCGGGGCTACTTCGCCCAGCGGCGCACCCAGCTAGCCGGGACCGCTGCGGGCGCGACGTCGGCGGCGTCGGTGACCTGGACGCTCTCGGTGGAGCACGCCGAGCGGCTGTCGCCTGGCGGAGGTGCTCAGTACCTGCTCGCTCTCGCCGCGCTCATGGACGGGCACGCGATCCCCGGCGCGGTGTTCGCGACCCCCGCCACGTGCGAGTACCTGGGCGAAGGCGGCGGCGGGTCCCCCGTCGACCCGAACGTTGCGTGGAACGCCCTGCTCAGCCTCGAACGGGCAGGCCTGCTGACCGTGGACTCGGCGAGCACGCCGCCGACGGTGCGGATGACACCGACCGTGCAGGCAGCGATCCGGGCCGCAACGACCAAGGCAGTCTTCGAGCGGGCTGCCACGGCGGCCGCCGATGCGCTGCTCGAGGTGTGGCCTGCCGAGGAGACCCAGCCCTGGCTCGCGGCCGACCTGCGGTCCAGCGCGGTGAGCCTGCGGGACGCCGCCAGCGATGTGCTGTGGGCAGAAGGCAGCTGCCATCCGCTGCTGGTGCGGGCCGGGCGGAGCATGGATGACGCACGCCTGACCGGCCCGGCGGCCGACTACTGGCGGGAGCTCGCGGCAGCCAGCGACCGGATCGCGGGGCCGAGCAGCCCGGATACGCTCATGGCCGGCAGCAAGCTGGCCGATGCGCTGATGGCGGCGGGCGAGGCGGCCGAGGCCGTCGCCTGGGCTCAGTGGGTCGTGGCCGGGCGCACCCGCGTGCTCGGGCCAAAGGAGCCTTCGACGATCGCGGCCCGGATCGCGCTCGGCCGGGCGTTCGTCGCGGCCGGCCAGCCGGAATCCGCGCTCCCGGTCCTCGAGAGTGCCGTGAGCGACGGCGAGCGCTTCCTCGGCAGCGACAACCTCGACGCCCTGCGCGCGCGGGACGACCTCGCCGCCACGTGCCGCGCCGCGGGACGGCCGGACGACGCGATAGGGCTGTACCGCCGCACGCTGGCCGACCACGAGCGGATCCAGGGACCGCAGCATCCCGACACCATGACCACGCGCCAGCAGCTCGCCGGCACGTATCTGGCCAGCGGCCGGGTCAAGGACGCGATCTCCCAGCTCAAGCGCGTTCTCGCGGATCGGGAGAAGGTGCTCGGCCCTGATCACCTGGACACGATCGTGGCCCGCGGCAGCCTCGCCTCCGCGTACCACTCGGCCGGCAAGATGGCCTCCGCGCTGCAGTTCTACGAGCAGGCTTGCGAGGGCTACGCGCGCGTCCTCGGCCCCGACGACCCGGAGACCCTGGAGCGCTGCGCGAACCTGTCGAATGCGTACTACCAGGCGGGCCGGCTGACCGATGCGGCAATACTGCTCCGCGATACCGTTGAGCGCTGCGAACGGGTCCTGCCGCCGGACGATCCGCTGACGCGGAGCGTGCGGGAGAACCTGGCGAACATTACGGGAGGATAGGCCTCATCCACGCCGGACCGGGTTCCGCGGACAGATAGGACGCCATGCCGACCGTTACTCCTGACGCAGCGAACACCGTCATCGCGGGCGTCGGGCGGCGCTGGCGCGCCGTCGATTCACTGCTGCCCGATCCGGTGGCACCGGCGGCTGACTGCGGCGCCCGCCTCGTCGTTGCCGGGCCCGACGGGCAGCCAGCCGCCATCGGCGCCTGTGAGCACTGGGAGGGCCTGCCCGACGATCTCGACCTGGCCTGGGGTGCGGCGCGCAGGTTCCAGCTGACCGCCTGGACGGCGGGCCCCGGCATCGGGGCCGCGCTGGATCAGCTGCTGTCGCTGTGGCGCGATCATCTCGCCGCAGTGGCGGGAACCGGCGACGAGGACACCGCGGCGGTCGTCACCTGGCCCTGCCGGGACATCGGCGGGATCGCGGCGCTGGTGCGCCACGGACTCTCGCCGTTCGCGGTCGTGGCGGCGCGACAGACCCGCCGCCGCGTCCACCACACCGCGCCGGTGCAGGACGGCAGCGAGAGCGCTGGTCCCGGCACGGGGCTGCCGGGCCTGCGGATCCGGCGGGCCACGCCGGCCGACCTCGACACGGTGGTCCGCCTGGGCATGGAAGTGATCCGGTATGACGCGCACTTCGGGGACGTGGTGGAACGGCCGACCACGGCGGCTGCGCTGCGCCGGGAAGCCGCCGGGCTGCTGGCCGGCCCGGAGTGCTGGACATGGCTGGCCGAGCGCGACGCCGTCGTGACCGGCATGGTGGCAGCCCAGCGGCCCGAAGCGACGGGCTGGATCGCCCCGATGGTGCGTCCATCTCCCGCCGCCTACCTCATGTTCGGCTTCGTCCGGCCAGACGAGCGCGCCGGCGGGATCGGAGCCATGCTGACAGCACGCCTGCATCAGGACGTCGAGGCCGCCGGAGTACCCGTCACGCTGCTGCACTACGAGCAGACCAACCCGCTGTCCGTGCCGTTCTGGAGTCAGCAGGGGTACCGGCCACTCTGGACATACTGGGAGACCAGACCGGCCAGTACCCTCCGCTGACGCCCGTGCCGCCGCTCTCGGCTACCTGTCCGTGGTGAAGCTCTCGCGCCGGATCTGGAAGAACGGCGACCGGAGGATGAAGCGCGCGGACAGCATCAAGACGATGCCGAGCGCGATGACGCCGACCAGCGACCAGCGAACCGGCCCGGCCGAGCCCTGCACCGACTTCACGAACATCCAGCAGAGGAATCCCGCCGCACCGAGCGGGAGGATGCCCAGGCTGACCGCGTCCCAGAAGCTGCTGACGACCCGCCGCCGGTAGTAGACGATGGTTGCCAGCGCGGTGAGCATGTAGAAGATCGCGAACAGCAGCCCGGTCACGTCGATCACGTTGTTGAACGCGTTCTGCACCGAGGTGGCGAGCAGGTACACCCACGTCAGCCCGATGAGCAGCACGCCGACGATGAGGCTGGCGGCGACCGGCGTGGCAAACCGGCGCGACACGTTGGCAAGGAACTCGGGCAGCGCCCGGTAGCTCGCCATGCCGTAGGCGATCCGCGAGCTGAGCACGATCCCGGTGCCCGTGGTCGCGATCACCGACAGCGCGATCGACAGCGCCATCATCTTGGCCCAGAAGCCGCCGCCGAGCGCGTTGGCGACGTAGACCAGCGCAGACGCCGAGTTCGCCTGCAGCTTTGCCGGCGACACCACGCCCTGCAGGCCCACCTGGGCGAGCGTGTAGATGACGGCCAGCAGCGCCACGGCGAGGATGGCCGCACGGCCAGGGTTGATGCGGCGGTGCTCGACTTCCTCGTTGACGTACAGAGTGCCGTCCCAGCCGCCGTAGACGAACACCGCGATCAGGAAGCCGGCCACCGCGCTGCCCTTGCCGTCGATGCCGCTCAGGCTGAACCAGCCCCTGGTGATCGGGTAGGTGCCGTGATGGTGAGCGAGCACCGCGAACAGGCCGACGAGTGCCAGCCCGATCAGGATCAGGTACTCGACCAGCGCCATGCCGACCTGTGCCCGTGCGGTGATGCGGATGCCGACGATGGAGATGATGAGCATGACGACGCCGACCGCGGTGCCGATCGCGACCCAGGCCCAGGGGTCGGTCGAACTGTTGCCGAAGACCGCGAGGACGGAGGGGCCCAGCAGGAGGATCTCGGCGACCGTGCCGATGATGTAGGCCACGACCATCAGCCATCCGGTCAGAAAGCCAAGGTACGGATTGATCGCCCGGCCCACCCACTCGAACGAGGCGCCGCAGTTGGCGTTCCACATGTTGCAGCGCCGGTACGCGTTGGCGATGATCAGCATCGGAATCGCCGTCAGGATGAGAATCGGCCCGCTGCCGTACGCCGTGGCCGCGGCGAGCGCCGCGAGCGACAGCCCGATCGTCGCCGCCGGGGCGGAGGACGCCATGCCGATGACGGTGTCCTGTGCCACACCGATCGCGTCGGGCTCGAGCCGGGAAGCGGTGCTCGCCCGGCTCCTCGCCGTAGCTTGATCCGTCATGAATTTTCCTCTCGTGCTGGCCCGCGATCCTCAATGACCAACAGACAACGGAACGCTCGCCCCTTTGGCTCCAGGCGCCGGATACGCGGGCCGCGGCCGCTCGCGGCCCGCTTTTTCTCGTGATTCTGAATTTCGCTTAGCTGCCCGGTGCGCAGAACCCCGATCGCGGTTGGCAGAAGATGGAGCCGGCACGCGATCAGCAACGTCACCGGTCAGAGCGCGGTCCAAACGGACGTGCCAACCGACGCTCCCGGCCGACCGACCCTCACGGGATCATAGCGACAACTTTCGGCCTCGGACGCACAAGTATTACGAGTTCACCGATTTGTGATGGGCGGCGCTCGCCGGTCCGTTTAGCGCCCGGCCATAAGCTCTAAATTATTCTAATTCTCCATAGCATGGCATAAAAACGGCACGGCCAGCCCGGCTCCGGTCCGGCGTGCGCCCGCGGCAGGCGCCGGACAGGCGTGGATCAAGGTCGTTTTGGGCGCTGATCCGCCGTCATGCCACATCTGGTGGCCGTATTGTTGTGGCCCACGCCAGGCGAGAACGCGGGAGGTTCCGGTGCGAGCGGACGGTCACGGGTAGCGGCCGTGGATAGCCGGGTACAGGCCTCGGGGCCGGCTGGGACCCGTCGCCCGAGGGTGATCTGGCCGGTCCGCTCCGGGGCGACGCCGGCGCTGGCCGGCGGCTTCAGCGCCAGGCCGGAGACCGCACCCGGGGTGGCGCCTGCGCTGGTTCCCGGGGCCGTCGTGGCGCTGGTGCCCGGCGGGGCAGCCGCGGAGCCACGGACGGGTTCACCGGATACCGCCTGCGGCAAGACCCAGCTTGCCGCGTATGCGGCGGAATCGCTGTGGCGGGCCGGCGACGTGGACCTGCTGGTCTGGGTGGCGGCCACCGGCCGCGCCTCCGCCCTTTCCGCCTTTCTGGCGGCCGCGGCGGCGACCGGATCCGACCACGCGGGCGACGCCGAGTCCGTCGCGGCCAGCTTTGCCACCTGGCTCGGCCAGACCAGCCGCCGCTGGCTCGTCGTGCTCGACGACCTTCGCGACGCCGCGGACCTGGAAGGCTTCTGGCCGACCGGGCCGACGGGGCGGGTGCTGATCACCACGGCCAATCCCGCGGCCATCCCCGGCAAGCACCGGGCGGTCTGCCTGCCGGTCGGCGAGTTCAGCACCCGCGAGGCCCTCAGCTACCTGATGGGGCGCCTGACCGCGGATCCGGACCAGCGCCTCGGAGGCATTGACCTGGTCGCCGACCTCGGCGGTGAGCCGCAGGCGCTCGCCCAGGCCAGTGCCGTGATCGCCCGCTCCGGGCTGTCCTGCCGGGCCTACCGGGATTACTACGCGCAGCGGCGGGCGCAACTCGAGGAGGCGGACGGCGGCCCGCGGGCGGCCATGGCCGTTACCTGGACGCTCTCGGTCGAGCACGCCGAACGCCTGGCACCGGGCGCAGGCGTGCAGTACCTGCTGGCTCTCGCGGCGCTGCTGGATGGGCACGGGATGCCGGGCACGGTCTTCACTACCGCGGCCGTGCGCCGGTATCTCGGCGGGGGCCAGGCCGTGGAGCCGGAGGCCGCCTGGGGCGCGCTCCTCGCCCTGGCCCGTGCCGACCTGCTGAGCGTCGAATCGGCGGCCACGCCCCCGACCGTCCGGATGAGCTCGACGGTCCAGGCCGCTGTTCGCGCGGCCACGCCGAGGAACCTGCTCGACCGGGTGGCGAGGGCGGCAGCCGACGCGCTGCTCGACATCTGGCCCGCCGAGGAGCCGCAGCCGTGGCTGGCGGGTGATCTGCGGTCGTGCGCGATCAGCCTGTGGCGGGCCAGCGGGGATCTGCTGGGGAAGGGGGGCTGCCACCCGCTGCTGATCCGGGCCGGGCGGAGCATGACGGACGCGCGGCTGACCGGGCCTGCGATCGCCTACTGGCGAGAACTCGCGGCCATGAGCGACCGGGTGGCCGGGGCTGGCGGCCCGGACACCCTCATGGCCGGCGGCCACCTGGTCGGCGCGCTCCTGGCCGGCGGCCAGGCGACGGAGGCGGTGGCCTGGGCACGGTGGGTGCTGGCCGGCCGCGGCCGCGTGCTGGGGCCAGACGACCCTGGC
>JASHQP010000635.1 GCA_030039095.1 Streptosporangiaceae bacterium | reverse complement strand
CTGGCATCGGCCGCGGAGCCAGCCGAGCACCGCTCCGATCACGGTCAGAGACCGCTCGTACTCTTCCGGCCTGGCCATGACCAGCGGGAACAGGCGGGCTTCGGCCGCGTCCCAGGCCCGCAGGGTCTCCGCGGGCACCTCGGCAGGGATGTTGGCATCGCCGTCACCCGTAGGCATTGCGCCCTCGCACGGTCATGTTTACTATTCTTAACGGTACGTTACCTATACGACTCGTCCTCGACCATCTCTACGCAGCAGGATCCCATGACCAAGACCGCGGTGGTCGCTCTGGGCGGCAACGCCCTCACCTTGCCGGGCCAGGCCGGAACGTGCGAGGAGATGCTGGCTCGGGCCGCCGACATGGCCGCCTCGATCAACGAGATCATCGAGGCCGGCTGGCGGGTCGTGATCGTCCACGGGAACGGCCCGCAGGTCGGCAATCTCGCGATGCAGCAGGAATCCACGGCGCTGGTGCCCGCGCAGCCGCTGGCCATGCTCGGCGCCATGACCCAGGGCCAGGTTGGCAGCATGCTCGCGCTGGCGATCGACCGGCTGCGGGGCCCAGGCTCCGCGGCATCGCTGATCACGCACGTGACCGTGGACCAGGCGGATCCCGCGTTCCTGGCCCCGACCAAGCCGATCGGCCCGTTTTTCGAGCGCGACCAGGCCCAGCGCCTCGCGGCCGAGCGGGGCTGGGCGGTGCAGCCGGACTCCGGCCACGGCTACCGCAGGGTCGTCGCCTCGCCGGAGCCCATCGGGATCGTCGAGATCGCTGCGATCCAGGCGCTCGTCGACGCGGGCGTGCTGGTGATCGCGGCGGGCGGCGGCGGCATCCCGCTGACCGGCGGGCTCGCCGGTTCCCCCGGCGAGGGGCCAGCCAGCGCGGGCAGGTCACTGCGCACCACGCTCGCCGACGCGGTCATCGACAAGGACCGGGCGGCCAGGCTGCTGGCCACGCTGATCGGCGCGCAGGCGCTGCTGCTGGTGACCGCCGTGGACCGGGTCATGCTGAACTACGGCACGCCGCAGCAGTCCAGCCTGGGCGCTGTGACGGCCGACGAGATCGGCCGTCACCGCGACGAGGGGCAGTTCCCGCCGGGCAGCATGGGGCCCAAGATCGAGGCGGCCCTGCAGTTCCTCGCCGACGGGGGGGATCTCGCGGTGATCACCTCGCCCGGGCTGCTGGCCGGCACCCTCGTCGGCACCGGCCCCGGCGGGGGCACCCGGATCGCGCCAAGCCCGTCACGAGTTGGGCACGGCCGGTGACCGTCAGCAGCGTCCGGGTGTTTGCCGGGGCCTATCGCGACTCGCTGCTGCTGCTGAGCGCGAGCCGGTCGATGGCCGACGTGGGCGGCGTGGAGTGGGCCACGGCGGCCATGGCCGCCCCCGCGACCGTTGCCGATCTGGTCGCGGACGGCTTCCCCCGCCGCGACCTCGACGGCGCCGGCGCCAACGACCTGGTACTCGCGGTGCGCGCCGCCGATTCCGACCAGGCGCGGGCCGCGCTCGAGCGCGGCCGTGGCGTCTTGTTCGCCCACCGGGCCCCCGAGGGCGGTGCGGCCGAGGGCGGTGCGGCCGAGCGGAGCCGCCGGACCATCGCCGACGCCGTGACACAACTTCCCGCCGCGAACGTGGCCGTCGTGTCGGTCCCTGGCGGCTACGCGAGCCTGACCGCGCACCAGGCCCTCACCGCAGGGCTGCATGTGCTGCTGTTCAGCGACAACGTGCCGCTGGAGGAGGAGGTTGCCCTCAAGCAGCGGGCCAGCGCGCTCGGCCGGCTCGTGATGGGCCCGGGAGCCGGAACCGCCCTTCTCGGCGGAGTGGGCCTTGGCTTCGCGAACGCCGTCCGCCACGGGCCGGTTGGCGTGGTGGCAGCGGCCGGGACCGGGGCCCAGGAGGCGATGGCCCTGCTGGACCGCTGGGACATCGGCGTGTCTCATGTGATCGGCGTGGGCGGGCGAGACCTTTCCGCCAGCGTGGGCGGCCTGATGGCGGTCGACGCGGTGCGGGCGCTCGACGCCGATCCCGCCACCCGCGCGATCCTGCTCGTCTCCAAGCCGCCGGATCCGGGCGTCGCGGCCAGGGTCGCGGCGGAGTGCCGGCAGACGCCGCTGGTTGCCGCCTGCATCGGCATGACCTCGCCCGACGGCCGCCTCGGCGGAGCCGCGCTCGCGAGCACCCTGGAGGAGGGCGCGGTGCGGGTGGCCGACCAGCTCGGCATGCCCGTTCCCGACCTGGCGAGCGGCCTGCGTCAGGCGGTCGAGCAGGCCATCGGCGGGCTCGCCGGCAGCAGGAAGGCGGTGCGCGGGTTCTTCACCGGCGGCACGCTGTGCTACGAGGCGCAGGTACTGCTCACCCAGCTAGCCGGGCCGGTCTACTCCAACATCCCGCTGGACGCCGACCACGGCCTGCCCGCCCCGCACCCCGCCGATCATATCTGCCTGGACCTGGGCGAAGAGGAATTCACCCGGGGCAAGCCGCACCCCATGATCGACCCGGCCGCGCGCCGTGAGATCATGCAGCGCCAGGCGATCGGGCCCGAGGTGGCCGTCGTGCTCATCGACGTCGTCCTCGGGTACGGCTCGCACCCCGACCCGGCCGGGGAGATCGCCGGGACCTGCGCTGACATCGTTTCCGGCGGCGCCGCCGTCGTGGCCTACGTGCTCGGCACCCGGGCCGATCCGCAAGGGTATGACGCCCAGCGGGCGAAGCTGGAGGATGCCGGGGCGATCGTCACCACGACCGCCGCCCGCGCCGCCCGCGCCGCCGCGGCGATCGCTGCCCGCCAGCCCGGCCTGGTGGACCAGGTGCGCCGGTGAGCCCGCCGGGCCCGGTGGCGCTGCTGACCTATTCGGTCAAGCCGCGCGGCGGCGTTGTCCACACCCTCGCCCTTGGTGAGGCGCTCCACCAGGCCGGCTGCCCGGTCCGCATCTTCGCGCTCGGCGACCCGGCGGCCGGCTTCTACCGTGCCGTACGGGCCCCGTACACGATCATTCCCGCGCCGCCTGCCCTGCCGACGCTCGAGGAACGGGTGTTCGCCAACGTCGAGGCGCTGACGGCCGCGCTGGCCAGCCAGGCAGGTGACTACCCGATCATGCACGCCCAGGACTGCATCTCGGCCCGCGCGGCGTGCGCCGTCCGCGACGGCCGGCAGCCGCCAGGGCCTGTCGTGGTCCGGACGGTCCATCATGTGGACGACTTCACCAGCCCCGCTCTCATCGAATGCCAGCAGCGGGCCATCATCGAGCCGGACCGGGTCCTGGTCGTCAGCGAGCACTGGCGGCACCTGCTGCATGAGGAGTACGGGGTTGACGCCGCTGTCGTGCACAACGGCGTCGACGCGGCGCGCTTCCGGGCACCGGACACCGGCCTCGCCAGGCGGCTGCGCCAGCGCGCCGGAGCCGCCGGCCGCAAGCTGATCCTCTCCGTCGGGGGCATCGAGCCGCGCAAGGGCAGCGACACGCTGGTGCGCGCGCTCGCGACACTGCGGCAGGCGGGCCGCGATCCCGTGCTCGCGATCGTCGGCGGCCATTCCTTCCAGGACTACCGCGCCTACGCCGACCGGGTCCTGGCCATGATTGGCGAACTCGGCCTGGAACTCGGCAGCGACGTCGTGCAGCTCGGCACCGTGCCCGACGCCGAGCTGCCGGCCTGGTATGCCGCAGCGGACGTGCTGGCGTTTCCCTCGACCAAGGAAGGCTGGGGTCTCGCGGTTCTGGAGGCCATGAGCGCCGGGCTGCCCGTCGTGGCGTCCGACCTTCCGGTGTTCCTCGAGTACCTGCGACCGGGCCGCGACGCCCTGCTGGTACCGGTGGGCGACGCCCCCGCACTCAGCGAGGCGCTCGCCGCCGTTCTGGATGATCCCGTCCTCGCCGGGAAGCTAGCCGCGGCCGGTCTCGAGGCATCCGCTGCGTTCACGTGGTCTCGCTCGGCGAACGAGCATCGTGCCGTCTACGGCGCGCTCGACGTGCCGGCGGCGAGCGCCGCCGACGACAGCGCGGCCGGGCGTCACAGCTTGGGGTCATAGAGGGCCGCGAAGTTGTCGCGCAGCATCGCGTGGCCGAGCTGGCCGTCGCCGGCTGCGGCCCGCATCCGCGCTACCTCGCCGGTAAAGTCGCCCCACGGCTCGTCGCTGGCGAACAGCACCCGGTCGCCGCCGATGCCGCGCCGCTCTATCTCGCTGGCCAGCCATCGAGGTGCGAAACCGATCGCCCAGCTGGTATCCGTGTAAATCTGCTTGCCAGCCTCCAGCCAGTCGAAGAACCGGGCACTGATCAGCTTGATATGACCGCTCATGCCACCGCCGAGGTGAACCAGGTGAATCTTCACGTCATCGGCGTAACGGTCGACGAGCAGGCCAATCTGGTCGATGTCCGACGCAGCGCCGGGGGAGGTGTGCACGTGGACGACGAGATCGTGCTCTCGGGCGGTAGCGAAGATCTGATCGAGCTGCACCTGGCAAGCCGGGTCGTCGGCGCGGCCGCCCAGCAGGAAACTCGTCTTCAGCGCCACCACGCCGTGCTCGCCGGCCAGCTGCAGCGCCGCCGTGGTGAGCTCGGCGTCCTGCGGGCGCGGCGAGACCCACAGTCCGCACCTGATGCGGTCGTCGGCCGCCGCGGCTTCGAGGACCAGCGGGTTGAAACCGAACGAGACCGACGCATCGGGAACCCCGTAGTTTGGCAGCACCAGCGCACGCTCGGCGCCCTCTCGATCGAGGTCAGCGATCAGCTCCGCGACGGTCCCCCGGGCCAGCATGTCCGGGTTGCAGGGCGGCCCGCCATAGAAGGGGAAAGCCGGCATCGTGCCCAGGTGCCGGTGAGCATCGTTGACGAGTTGCGTTCCCATGGCGGGATGCTAGCGCCCAATCGTTTCCGATACAAGATGTTCATCTCATATAGGAATCGAACTCGAGGCGGCGGCCGCGCTGCCCGGGCCGGACCAGCGGGTCAGCCCGGCGGGCCGGGCGGACCGCAGCGCTCGCGGCGGCGAACACCTCCGCCCGGCCGGACCGGGGATGACCGGCACCCGTGCGCGCCGGCACCCGTGCGCGGCGGAGCATGATCCTTGGCTTGGGCAGTTTTATCCTGTATCTTTTGTTTTAACAATAGAAATAGAAGCCGCGGACGTAGTCTTCCGACAGCCCGCCAACCCCGCTCGCCTCCTGGCCTACGGCGCCGGGCCAGATCTGCCTGCCGGGGACGAGGATTCGTGCTGGCCGGTCTCTGGTCCGGGCAATAGGAGGGAACACCATGACCGGTAACGCCCAGGATCCCGTCCGGGGCGCGGGCCCCGGTCCGCTGGACCTGATGTCCCTGGTCGGCGGGAAGGCCAGCCCCGAGGCGCTGCGCGAGGTGCTGCGCGAGGTCATCGACCCCGAGATAGGCATCAACATCGTCGACTTGGGCCTGGTCTACGACGCAGGACTGTCCGGCGACGGGGTCGCGACGATCCGGATGACGCTGACCACCCCGGGCTGCCCGCTGGGCGGGTACATCGAGGACGAGATCCGCAACATTCTGTGGGGCGTGCCCGGTGTGGAGGACGTCGACGTGCGGATCGTCTGGGACCCGCCGTGGGACCCGGACGAGATGATGAGTGACTGGGCCAAGGACCAGCTTGGATGGGGGCGGTGACCCGGCCGGAGATCACCCTGACCGCGCCGCGGCGACGCCGCGCCCGGTGGGTGCCGCCGCTGATGGCCACCGCGGTGGTCTGCCTGCTGGCCGGGCTCTGGGCGGCCCTGGTCCGCCTGGGCCTGACCGTGCCGGCGGGCATCAACAGCCTGCCGGAGGCGCACGGGCCGCTGATGACGCTGGGCTTCCTGGGCACGTTCATCGCGCTGGAGCGTGCGGTGGCGCTCGGCGAGGTGTGGGGCTACCTGGCCCCGGCG
>JASHQP010000634.1 GCA_030039095.1 Streptosporangiaceae bacterium | reverse complement strand
CCGACGGACAGCAGGCCGCCCGGGACGTTCACGCCCAGGTAGCACGTGACACCCGCGCGCATCTCGGGCGTGTCCATGTTCCCGCCGAACGCGTCGGGCACCAGCGCCGACCTGACCTCGAGGTTGGCCGGGGCCACGCCGATCGTGCCGTGCATCGGGCTCATCGGCAGCTCGGCGGTGAACTCGCTGTCCCTGGCGGAGAACTGGCAGCTGCGCCGGGCACGGTCGAGCTCCCAGATCCACACGACCTCCGGCAGCGGGTCCTGCAGGGTCGCGGTGAGATGCGTGGACGTCAGCGCGCCGAACAGCGGGACGGTCGTGGACGCGGCCCAGTCCCGGCTCGGCTCGATCGATACGAAGTGCACGGCCAGCGTGTCGCCGGGCTCCGCGCCCTCGACGTAGAACGGCCCGGTCTGGGGGTTGAGGAACGGGAACTCGCACACCTGCGAGACCAGGTCGTCCTTGCCGCGCACCCGCCCGGCGAAGCAGTCCTCGGTCCACAGCTCGAGCACCGTTCCCGGGGTGATGCGCGCCGCCGGGGCGGCCCCGCCGAACGTCCACACGTACTGCCCGGCGTCCGGCCGGAAGGACAACACCTGCGGGTCGCTCATCTCTGCCTCCTCGAGGGTGTAGGTCAACTCTGGCCCAAGAGAGCACAGATCAACAACGTGCCCCCGTGACCCGCATCGGGGTCTGGCCGGGTCCCCGGGCCGGGAGTAGCGTTCCAGGCGAACCCGACAAGGAGGTCGCAGTTGATGAAAAGAACCTCATTCTTAACAGCGCTGGGAGCAATCGCCCTGGTCAGCGGTTTCTGCACGGCCGCAGCGACCGTGGCAGCCACCGCGACAGCCGCGGTCGGCGTCCAGCCCGCCTCGATCCGAAGCCAGCTCGCGTCACGAACCCAGCCGCCCACCGAGGCGCAGTGCGTGGCCGCGTTCACCGTTCCCTGCTACGACCCGCCGCAGATCCAGACCGCGTACAACGAGCAGCCGTTGTTCAATCGCGGCGTCACCGGCAAGGGCGAGACGATCGTGATCGTCGACTCGTTCGGGTCCCCCACGATCCAGTCCGACCTGGCCACGTTCGACGCGCAGTTCGGGCTCCCCGCGCCGCCGTCCTTCAAGATCATTCAGCCGGCCGGGCCCGTGCCCCCGTGGGACCCGAACAACACCACGATGACCGGCTGGGCCGGGGAGACCACGCTCGACGTGGAGTGGTCGCACACCATCGCCCCCGGCGCCAGCATCCTGCTGGTGGAGACGCC
This sequence comes from Streptosporangiaceae bacterium, assembly GCA_030039095.1. The sequence goes on along the minus strand of JASHQP010000634.1, from coordinate 1,375 downwards.
GGTAGCGGAGACCGAGGGGGTGGCAGGCTTCCCGCAGATCGTCGAGGCCGAGAACTACGTCATCAACCATCACCTCGGCCAGGTCATCAGCCAGAGCCTCGACGCGACCGAGCAGACGTTCCCGAGCGCCGCGTCGATTCAGCGCCTGCGCAGCGCGTACGTCAACGCGTTCGCGCACCACGTGACCGTGCTGGCGGCATCCGGTGACACCGGGGCGAGCAACTACTCCAACGTGGCCGGGACGCTGCTTTACACCCACCCGGTCGTCGGCTGGCCCGCCAGCGACCCGCTGGTCACCGGCGTGGGCGGCACTCAGCTGTCGCTGAACGCCAGCGGGCAGCGGACCGCGCCGGACCAGGTGTGGAACGACACCTACAACACGTCGCTGCAGGAGGTCTTCTACGGCGACGCCGGACCGAACCCCCTCGCCACCGGCGGCGGCAAGTCGGCGGTATTCGCCCGGCCGTGGTACCAGAACGGCGTGGCCAGCGTCGTCGGCGGCCGGCGCGGCGTGCCGGACATCGCGATGAGCGGCGCCTGCTCCGGCCTCGTGGACACGTACCAGAGCTTCCCCGCCACGGGCTCGCCCGCCGGCTGGTACGTGGACTGCGGCACCAGCGAGGCGACCCCCATGTTCGCCGGGATCGTGGCCCTCACCGACCAGGTGGCCCATCACTCGGTCGGGTTCATCAACCCGGCGCTGTACGCGCTGTCGGCCGAGCACGCTCCCGGCCTGGTCGACATCACCAAGGGCAACAACACCGTGTCGTTCACCCAGAATGGCACGCTGTACACGGTCAAGGGATACAGCGCGGGACCGGGTTACGACCTGGCCTCGGGCGTGGGCACGGTCAACGCCGCCCTGTTCGTCCCCGAGCTGGCCCGGGCCGCCGGCGGCAGATAACCGCATGCCCCCTGGCGGCCAGCGCCCTGGCGCATCCGCAGGGGCAGTTTCATGATCCAGGAGCCTAACGCGCAGTATCTGCACCAAAGGCTCCTGGATCATGAAAATCGGAGGTCCTGACGGGGCGGCTGGGGCTGGTGAGGCTAGGGAGTAGGCGCCGCGTCGAACAGGTGCAGCCGGTGCGCCGCGGCGGCCGCCTCGCCGCGGCTGGCCACACCGATCTTGGCCAGGATGTTCGAGACGTGCACACTGGCGGTCTTGGCGGAGATGAACAGCCGCGCGGCGATCTCCGGATTCGACCGGCCGTCGGCGACCAGGCGCAGCACCTCGAACTCCCTGGCGGTCAGGCCCAGCGGCGTTGCCGCGGCAGCCTCGTGTTTTGCCTGCGTCCCGGCCCGCCGGATTCTGGCGCTGGCGGCCAGCGCCTCGATCTCCTCCGCCAGCGGCCGCGCGCCCAGGCCGCCGGCGAGC
>JASHQP010000633.1 GCA_030039095.1 Streptosporangiaceae bacterium | reverse complement strand
CCGGCCCATCGCCGAGGCCGACCGGATGCGGACGGCGCTGCTCGCGGCCGTCAGTCACGACCTGCGCACGCCGCTCGCGTCGGCGAAGGCGGCCGTGACCAGCCTGCGGTCGCACGACGTCCAGTGGTCGCCGCAGGACCGCGACGAGCTGCTCGCGACCGCCGACGAGTCCCTGGACCGGCTCGCGCACCTGGTCGACAACCTCCTGGACATGAGCAGGCTCCAGGCTGGCGCGCTCGCGCTGTTCCCGAGGCCGACCGACCTGGAGGAGGTCATCTCCCGGTCGCTGGACGACCTCGGCCCCCCGGCCCGGTTCGTCGCCGTGGAGATGCCGGAGGACCTGCCCGAGGTGCGGGTCGATCCGGCGATCCTGGAACGGGTCATCGCAAACCTGACGGCGAACGCGCTGCGGTACTCACCGGCAGGGGCACCGCCGCTGCTGCGGGCCAGCGCGCTCGGCGATCGCGTGGAACTGCGCATCGTGGACCGCGGGCCCGGCATCCCCGAGGCCGACCGGGACCGGGTATTCGTGCCGTTCCAGCGCCTCGGCGACACCGACAACACCACCGGCGTCGGCCTCGGGCTCGCGCTGTCCCGCGGCCTGACCGAGGCCATGGGCGGCAGCCTCGAGCCCGAGGAGACCCCGGGCGGCGGGCTGACCATGACGATCTCGTTGCCGGCCGAGCCCGCCGAACCCGCCGAACCCGCCAAGCCGGCCGAACCCGCCAAGTCCGCGGCGCGCGCCGAGCCCGCAGCGCCGTCGCTCGCCCAGGCCGGCGACGGAGATCGCGGCGGGCACGCGGAGATTCCTTAGGCCGCCACGGCCTCCAGTCCGCCAGACCGCGCCTGACGCGCTGGCTGGCAGGCTTCCGGCCCTTTAAAATAGGGTTTCAGGTGAGCCGGGAAGCCTGGTCGGCGCAGTGCCCGCAGGGCGGGGACCTGCGGTTCTGCGTTGACGGGAGGATTCCATAGTGCTGGCCATGGCCGCCTTCGCTGCTGGCGCAGCGGTCAGCCTGGTGACCAGTTGGCTGCTCGTATCCCGGCTCGAGCGGATCGGCGAACGGCTCGGCTTCTCCGAGGCGCTGCTGGGAATCGTCGCGGCCCTGGCCGCCGACGCGCCGGAAATAAGCTCGGCGATCAGCGCCCTGACCAGCCACCAGCAGCGCATCGGCGCGGGGGTGATCCTCGGATCCAACGTGTTCAACCTCGCCGCGCTGCTGGGCCTGGCAGCCGTCGTCGCTGGCCGCATCGGGCTGGACCGCAAGGCCGTCCTCCTCAGCGGGATCGTTGCTCTCTCGGTGGCCCTGATCTGCGTTCTGGTGGTCGGCGGAACCGTGCCGGCATCCGCTGGCCTGGGGCTGGCGGTAGCAGTCCTCGCCGGGTACCTGTTCGTGCTCGGCACCGGCGCGCATCGGCTGCCCGCACGGTGGCGCGCATGGCTGCTTTCGGCCGTCAGCGAGGAGGAAGCCGAACTTCAGGATGCCATCAGGCCCAGCCGCGGGCGTTGGCCGGACGCGATCACCGCTGTGGTGGCGCTGGGCGTGGTCATCGTCGCGAGCGTGGCCATGGAGCGGGCCGCCTCCAGCCTCGGTCAGCGCCTGAGAGTCCCGCAGATCATCACCGGCGGGCTGGTGCTGGCCGCCGTGACCAGCCTCCCCAACGCTGTCGCCGCGCTCTACCTGGCTGGCAGGGGCCGGGGGGCGGCGACGCTGAGCACCGCCCTGAACAGCAACACCCTGAACGTCGTCGCCGGGCTCCTGCTCCCCGGCGCCCTGCTCGGCCTCGGGCGGCCATCGGGCCAGGCGCTGCTCGTCACCGCGTGGTACGCCGGTCTCTCCCTGGCGGTCCTCGTGCTGGCCTGGCGGGACCGGGGCCTCGGCCGCCGCGAGGGCGCCGTCATCATCGCCGCCTACGCGGCGTTCACCGTGAGCCTGGTCGTGAGCGGCAACGCAACATCCGGCGACAGCGTCCTGGTTGTCGGCCTCGGACTGCTCTCCTTCCTGGTCCTCCTGACCGCCATGCGGCCCGCGGCCGCCAGACGCGCTCGGGATGCTTCGACGCAAGTCTCCCTGAACGGCCACAGGCCACGCAGCACCCCGGCGGCCGCCCCCGTTCCCGCGCGGGCATCCCTGGTCCCCCAGTGGCCCGTCCGGCGGCTTTGGGCCGTCAGCATGATCACCACTGCCGTGGTCGCCGCCGCCGACGCCGCGGCCGGGCACCACGTGATCCTCATCGGCCTGCTCATCGTCGGCCCCTGCATCGCGCTGATCACCGGAAACTGGCTGCCAACCACCACGGCAGGCGCGTGGGCATGCGGGCTGGCCGTGGTACTCGGGCTGCCGGACGGCATCTGGGCCACCACGACGCATGTCGCGTTCGTTGCCGCCGTCGCACTCGTGTCGGTCGCGGCGGCGGCGGGTTCAGTGGTGATCGGCCACACGAGGACGTCGTCGTGGCACGGTTGACCCTGTGAGGACAGTTCTCGTCGTCGACGACGAGCCGCAGATCGTGCGCGCGCTCCGGATCAACCTGCGGGTGCGCCAGTACGAGGTGTACGCGGCCGCCAGCGGGGCCGAGGCCCTGCAGCAGGCCTCGCGGCACCCTCCCGACGTGGTCATCCTGGACCTCGGCCTGCCAGACCTGGACGGCGTGGAGGTGATCCAGGGTCTGCGCGGCTGGACGACCGCACCGATCATCGTGCTGTCCGGACGGGCCGACGCCGTCGACAAGGTCGAGGCCCTGGACGCCGGCGCGGACGACTACGTCACCAAGCCGTTCTCGATGGAGGAACTGCTGGCCCGGATGCGCGCGGTCGAGCGCCGGGCGATCGGTGACGGCGGCGAGCCGCGGTTCCGGCTCGGCGATCTCGTCGTCGACCTCGCCGCCAAGCGGGTGATCAGGGACCCGCGGCCGGGCGACGGCGCGGCGGCTGGGGACGGCGCGGACGGTGCGGCGGGACATGAGCCAGCCGACATCCGGCTGACCCCGACCGAGTGGCACCTGCTCGAGGTGCTGCTGCGGCATCCCGGCAGGCTGCTCAGCCAGCAGTACCTGCTCAGGGAGGTGTGGGGCCCGGGGTACACGGAGGCGGCCGGCAACCTCAGGCTCTACATGGCCCAGTTGCGCCGCAAGCTCGAGCCGGACCCGGCCAGGCCCCACTGGCTGCTCACCGAGCCGGGCATGGGATACCGCTTCCAGCCCGACCCGGACGACGAGGGCAGCGCACAATGATCTAGGAGACTTTCGCGCAGGATCTGCCGGAAAGTCTCCTAGATCTCGCCAGCGACGGCCGCAGCCGCCCGCGCCGGGGCTAGGTCCCCCGCCCGTCGGCCGACGTGGACGCACCCGCCGGGGCCACAACGGTCGCCAGCTGGTAGCGCAGCCGGCACACGACCACGTTGACCGTCCCCCGCTGGACGGCCCGCTGCAGGATGACGCCGCGCTGGTTGTGCAGCACCCACTGCCACCAGTGGGCCGGCTGCACCTCGGCGATCAGCACGACCAGCTGGTCGTACCGGTCGCCGGCTTCGAGCGTGCGCAGGTACTCGACCACCGGCAGCGCGAGCGAGCGGTGCATCGAGCGCAGCGTGATCAGCGGCACGTTCGGGTGCCAGGCCTGCCAGCCGTCCCGGAACGCCACGTCCGCCTGCTCGTCCTCCGGGTCGGCGAAGCACACGGTGACCGCGCGAACCTCGTCGCCGATCGACAGCGCCGCCGAGATCGCCTCCGCGGTGAGCCGCGACAGGCCGGCCACCGGCACGATCACCAGCGAGCTCACCCGGCGCGGAGCCGGGGGCTGCTTGCCCAGTTCCAGCGCCTCGCCGATCCGGTCGTAGGTCTTGTGGATCCGGTCGAACAGCAGCACCAGCAGCGGGACCACGATCACGACCAGCCACGCGCCCTCGGTGAACTTGCTGACCAGCTCGATGCCCAGCGCCGCGGTGGTCAGCACCGCACCGAGGCCGTTGATGCAGGCGCGCCCGAGCCAGCCGTCCGTGTGCTGCTCGTGCCAGTGCCTGACCATGCCGGCCTGGGACAGCGTGAACCCGACGAACACGCCGATCGCGAACACGGGGATCAGCGCCTGGGTGTCTCCCCTGGCCACCACCAGCAGGATCGCTGCCACGACCGCGAGCACGATGATGCCGTACCGGTGCACCTGCCGGTCGGCCTTCAGCCGGAACAGGTGCGGCAGGTTGTTGTCCCTGGCCAGCAGCGACGCCAGCACCGGCAGGCCGCCGAACGATGTGTTAGCGGCCAGCGCCAGCAGCACCGTGGTGATCAGCTGGATCGCGTAGAAGATCACGTTGCGTCCCACGGCGGCGGCGGTCAGCTGGGCCAGCGTGGTCTCGGTGGCCGAAGGCGTGAGGTGGAACTTGCGGATCAGCACCGAGATCCCGATCAGCATGGCACCGAGCAGGATGCCCAGCCACATCTCGGTGTGCTGCGCGCGCCTGATCCTGGGCTGCCGGAACTCGGGCACGGCGTTGGCGATCGCCTCCACCCCGGTCAGCGCCGAGCAGCCGGAGGCGAACGCCTTCAGCAGCAGCAACAGCCCGACCGCCTCGGTGACCTGCTGCAGATGCTCGCCCGCCAGCAGCACCTCCGGCCTGGACCGGAAGAGGCCGCCGAGGATCACGATCGCCATCGACACGATGAACGCGACAGTGGGCACGATGAACACCCGCGCCGACTCGGCCACGCCCCACAGGTTGACGCCGGTGATCAGGGCGAGCACGCCGAGGCAGAGCCAGACCCTGGCCCCGTACAGGGCAGGGAACGCCGACCAGAGCGCCGCCACGCCCGCCGACACCCCGACGGCCGCGTTCAGGATGTAGTCGACGATCAGCGAGGCCGCGGCGATCAGGCTGGCCTGCCGGCCCAGGTGGCGGCTGGCGACCGCGTACGCGCCGCCGCCGCCGGGAAAGGCCTCGATCACCTGGCGGTAGGAGAAGACGAGGACCGCCAGCAGGATCGTGATCGCGATCGTGACCGACAGCGTGTAATCGAGGGCAGCGGCGCCGGCCGCGGCCAGCACGAGCACAATGGCCTGGGGACCGTACGCCACGGACGAGAGCGCGTCCAGCGACAGCGCGGCCAGGCCCTCGAACGCGGTCAGCCTGTGGCGCTCCTCCTGGTCCTCCGCGCTGCCGCCGGCCGTGCCGCTGGTGGTCATGCCCGCCATGAAAGCATGCGCAGATGACGGGGTGCCGTCCGGCCAGTCTCGACCGGCCGGGGCAGGGAAAGCGTTGGCCGAGAGTTGGCTAGGCGTTTAACACCGCGACGGCGATGATCACCAGCACGATCGCGACGACGATGATGATCCCGGCGAGCAGGGCGACCTTACGCCCCGGGGCACGCATGTTCCACGGGGACGGCACCTCGCCGCCGCGGCTGGCGAACGCGCGGAACTCGGCGGTGCTGCCGGAGCTGTCCGGGTACGCGGAATCCTCGGCGGTGGCGGGGAAGTCGGTGTCACGCTCTGACATGGGCATGACCATAGCCGATAACGGACTGGGGAATGGGCCGGTCAGCCTAGATCTGCGCGAAACCGGGCAGTAGCGGACCGCCCGGCGCTAGCCGGTGCCGGACGGCAGGGCGTCCGGTCTGTGCACCAGCCGTGAGAGCACTATCACGCTGCGGGTGCGCACGACCAGCGGCTCCGCGCCGATCCGCTCCACCACCTGCTCGAAGTGGCGCATGTCGGCGGCCCGGATGTGCAGCAGGGCGTCCGCCTCGCCGGTCACCGTGCACGCGGCGGTGACCTCGGGGTGCTTGCCTACCGCCGCGGCGATCTCGGACGGCGACGTCCGGCCGCGGCAGAACAGCTCCACGTAGGCCTCGGTGGTCCAGCCCAGCGCGGACGGGTCGACCGTGGCGGAGAACCCGGTGATCGCGCCGGAGGCGCGCAGCCGGTCCACCCGGCGCTTGACCGCCGGCGCGGACAGCCCCACCTGGGCGCCGACCTCTGCGTACGTGGCACGGCCGTCGGCGGTGAGCGCGGCGACGATCCGGCGGTCCAGTTCATCGAAGGCCACGGTCAGATCCTGCCACCTGGCGTTCCGCCCCGTCCTCCTGCTGGCCGCGCAGGCCGGTCAGCAGGAGCGCGGTGACCGTGTCGATGACCTCGTCGTCGGAGTAGGCGGGCGCGGCCAAATCGCCGGGCGGCGGCATCGCGTAGCCCAGCATCGCGAGCATCCCGCCCATGGCCGCGGCCACCAGCGCGGGGTCGCCCGGCAGCGCGTGGCCGCGGTCACGCAGGTAGTCCAGATGCTCGCGCAGCATGCCGGTGTCCTCGACGAGTTGCGCCCAGGCACGGCCGGAGCCGACGCCCTCGGCGATCGCCGCCTCGTGCAGGGCGGCCACGACCGGGAGATTGGCGCGCATCACCCGCCAGGCCACCGCCAGGTGCGCCCGCAACTGCTCGCGGTCGGTGAGGTCGTGATCGCCGTGATCGGGCCCGGGATGGTCCTGTCGCGCCAGGTCGGCGCTCGCCTGCTCGCGCATGTCCGTGAGCAGGGCCTGGAGCAGGTCCTCCTTGCTGGCGAAGTGGTCGTAGAACGAGCCGGTGGCCCGCCCTGCGGCCGCGGTGATGTCGGTGATCTTCGTGTTCAGGTAGCCGCGCTCGAGGAACTGGCCGCGGGCCGCTTCCTTCAGCGCTGCCGCGGTTCCGGCGGCCCTCTCCTTGCGCACGCCCACCTGAGCACCTCCCGCCTTGACTCCCGCTGCGGCCTCCATCATACTGAATGAAAATTCGCCGAATCTAGATTCAGTGAATGTAGATTCAGATCTGGTCTTCGGGCCAGAACGGGAGGCAGCGGTGCGGGTCGTGATAGCAGGCGGCGGTGTGGCCGGGGCGGCGAGCGCGATCGCGCTGGCGCGGGCCGGCGCAGAGGTGACGGTGTACGAGGCGCACGAGGATCCCGCGGGCGCGGTCGGCTCGTTCCTGAGCCTGGCCGTCAACGGGCTGCGCGGCCTGGCCGCGCTCGGCTGCCTGGCGCAGGTGCAGGCGGCCGGGTTCGCCGTCGCCCGGCAGCGGATGTGGGCGGGCAACGGCAAGCTGCTCGGCGACGTCGCCCGCGGC
>JASHQP010000632.1 GCA_030039095.1 Streptosporangiaceae bacterium | reverse complement strand
GTGGGGGCGCCCCACTTCTTCTCGAGCACCACGTTCCGGCCCTTCGGGCCGAGGGTTACCTTCACGGCGTCGGCCAGCTGATTCATGCCGCGCTCGAGGCCGCGCCTGGCGTCCTCGTCGAACGCGATCATCTTCGCTGCCATAGGCTCCAGATCCTCCCGGAACTTGTTGCCTTGCGTGCCGATCGAGCCGACGCCCGCGACGGACGGCCGTCCCACCGGGCAGTCCCTTCCTGCCGTGGGGTCAGCCTCATCGCCCCGATCACGCCACTGCGTTGTCACTCTCACCCCGAGAGTGCCAGCGTCCTGTTTAGCACTCTCGGGGTGAGAGTGCAAGCCGGAACCGGCCCACGCTGGTCAGGAGCGGTGCACGGATACCGGAAGGCCCGGCCCCCGCGATGGGGACCGGGCCTTCCAGATGGTCAGTCAGAGACTTACACGGCGCGAACCGCCTCTGCCTGCGGTCCGCGGTCGCTCTGCGTGATGTCGAATTCGACCCGCTGGCCCTCTTCGAGGGTGCGGTAGCCATCCGACTGGATAGCGGAGAAGTGAACGAACACATCCCTACCACCGTCGACCGCGATGAAGCCGTAGCCCTTGTCCGCGTTGAACCATTTGACGGTGCCCTGAGCCATCTACCAACAACTCCCTAACTCTGCTCGGGCTTCGGGTTCCGCCCTTGTCACCGCGAAACCCGTCGATCGCGGAGCGGGCCAGACGTGCTGCACAAGTCTTGCTTGCCGTTCTTGCTGTACCGACAGCGACCGGACACGACTTTACAACGTGTCGCCGGGCCCCGTGTCCAGTTACTCCCCGAATCCGGCATGACCCAGCAGTACCACGGTTCACCGCAGCAGCGCCGCTGCCACGGCCGACGCCGGGAGGCGGAGCCGCCGGCCGCGTCGCTGGCCACGGGCCGATGACGCCCTCAGCCGCCGGCGACGGCGGGGATGACGGAGACCTCGATCCCCGGCGGCACCTCGGTGTCGAGCCCCTGCGCCAGCCGCACGTCCTCCTCGCCGACGTAGACGTTGACGAACCGGCGCAGCTTCCCGCCCTCGTCGAGGATCCGTCCGCCGATGCCCGGGTACTCGGCGTCCAGGCCGGCGAGGACGTCGCGCAGGGTTCCCTCCTTCGCCGTGACCTCGGCTGCACCGCCCGTGTAGCTGCGCAGGATGGTGGGGATGCGGACCGAGACGCTCATGCGACTGCCTTTCTGGGGGGAACGGACGACTCGAGGTCGGTGAAGGCCTGCAAGGTCGGGCGAATGGGGCCGGCGCCGGGAACCGATCCGGCCACGGCGTCGAGCGTCTTGAGCCCGTCGCCCGAGTTGATGATGACGGTCTCGGCGTCCGGGTCGAGCTGCCCGGCGTCCAGGAGCTTGCGCGTCGTGGCCAGCGTCACGCCGGCCGCGGTCTCGCCGAAGATGCCCTCCGTGGCCGCCAGCAGCTCGATGGCCGCCACGATCTCGTCGTCCGGCACGTCGGCGACCGCGCCGCCACTGCGCCGGGTCACGTCGAGCACGTAGGGTCCGTCGGCGGGGTTCCCGATCGCGAGCGACTTGGCGATCGTGTCCGGCCGCACCGGCTGCACCACGTCATGGCCGGCCCGGAACGCGGCCGCCACCGGCGCGCACCCGCTGGCCTGGGCGCCGAACACCCGGTAGGGCGCGGCGTCGACCAGGCCGAGCGACGAGAGCTCACGGAACGCCTTGTCGATCTTGACGAGCTGCGCTCCCGACGCCACCGGGACCACGACCTGCCGGGGCAGCCGCCAGCCCAGCTGCTCGGCGATCTCGAAGCCGATGGTCTTGGACCCTTCCGCGTAGTAGGGCCGCACGTTGACGTTGACGAACGCCCAGTCCTCCCGGTCGTCGGCGAGCTGTGAGGCGAGCCGGTTCACGTCGTCGTAGGTGCCGTCGACCAGGACCGTCGTGCCGCCGTACACAGCGGTGGCAATGATCTTCTGCGGCTCGAGGCTGGCCGGGATCAGCACGACCGAGCGGATGCCCGCCCTGGCCGCCGCCGCGGCCACCGCGTTGGCGAGGTTCCCGGTCGACGGGCAGGCCAGGACCTTGTGGCCCATCTCGAGCGCCGCGGCGAGCGCGACCGCGACCACCCGGTCCTTGAACGAGTGCGTGGGGTTGCCCCGCTCGTCCTTCACCCACAGCGCGCGCATGCCGAGCGCGTTCGCCAGGCGGTCGGCGCGGACCAGCCGGGTGAAGCCCGGCTCGGTGTTCGGCCGGCCGGCCACGTCGGCCGGGACCGGCAGCAGGCTCGCGTACCGCCAGATGCTCGGCGGCCCGGCCTCGATGGACTCGCGGGTCAGCGCCGGGTAGTCGTAGCCGACCTCCAGCGGCCCGAAGCACTCGGGGCAGGCATGCTCCGCCCCCAGCCCGCAGGTGTGGCCGCACTCACGGCAGGACAGCCTGGTGGCGTACCCGAACCGGGATGCGGGGATGGTGGCTGATGCAGACGAACTCACGTGGCGAGGCCTCTCTCCTCATCTTTCCCAGCGGTCGACTGACCGCGGGCCGGAGTTGGCACCTGTCACGATTGGCCTCGCCGGGCGGCGGGGCTGCGTCGCTGCCGGTGGCAGCGGGCCCCGCGCATGGCACGGGCACGCACATCACCGTGATGGTTGCCGGGGCTTCACAGGGCCGATCCCTCCACCCCTCTGGATGAGCGGTATTCAGTTGTCGCAAGAACTGTAACCCGGATCGGACGCGCGGGCCGCATCGGGTAGACGCGCGGACCCCGCGGCGCGGATCCGCAGGACACGCGCGCCCCGCCGGTGCGAGCCGCCGCAGGACAC
>JASHQP010000631.1 GCA_030039095.1 Streptosporangiaceae bacterium | reverse complement strand
CCGCCGTTCTGCATTGCTATCTGGCTTGCGACGCTTGCCCCAGGCGGCGAGCAGATCGGGGTGATCTGCTCGCTAGTGCCAGGCGCCGTGTTTGGGCTTGTTACGCCCTGCCTGCGAGGAGAATGCCGCTATGGATCAGCACCCGACGATCATGTCGTTGGAGTTCGTCCCGGCAAGGCAGGTTCTCGCGCGCGAGGATGCCGACTTCACCCGGTAGCTCTCAGGCTACTGGAATACCTCGAACCGGTCTTGGGCCTGACCGCGATAGAACTGGTGGCGACTGAGAGCCCGGCGGGAAGCTTCTTCCTCGACATCCGGGCCAGCGGCACGGATGCGCAGGACAGGTCGTCGCGGTGCCGATCGAGAACCAGTACGGGCGCACCGATCATGACCACCTCGGCAAGCTGGTCACCTACACCGCGCAGGCGGCCGCGACGGCGGAGCGGATCCTCGGTGTGTGGATCGTGGAAAATGCCGGGACGAGCACCATGCGGCGGTCAGCTTCCTTAACGAGATCTCGCCGGCCAGGGTCCGCCGGGTGCTGGTCGAGGTACGGTTCGTTCCCGGCTCCGGCGCTGCCTACTACGTCCAGTTCGAGCCGAAGGCGCGTCCTAACGAGGTGCTGACGGCAGCGCCCCGGCCGAGCGGCAACCCGGCTGCCGACCTCGCTAGCAAGCGGTACATAGACGCCGTCCTGGAGCTGGTCGGCCCGGCTGTGCTGAAGCCTGGTTACGGCCCCGTCCGCCCGTATGGGGCACAGCCGGAGGACCGACCTGCCGCCCGACTTGCCTGCGGCGGGCAGGTGCGAGGTGCGGCTGATGGCCGGGCAGTCTTACACCCGGCTGACGCTGGTCGCGCTCACGCATTCTGGTACCGGGATGAGAGCGAGGTGATCCCGGAACTGCTGCGTCAGCCATATGAGGCTGCCCTGGCGGCCCGGCTGCCCGCTGACACGGACGTTCGCTGGCACGCCCGTATTGCCAGCGATGTGATCGACTTCGCCGCGGTCACACTGGACGATGGCGGTTACCTCAACGGCGACGTTGAGCATGCTGCCGACTGGATCGTGACATGCTTCCAGGCATGGCTGGATGTCCAGCGGGCCAGCCCGGTAACGGATGCAGAACTCGCTGCCGCAGCAGCCACAGCGGTATCGCCGAGCGGCACGCCGGGAAGCCTAATGACTGCGCACCAAGATTCGCCGATTTGCGCGGTTGCGAGATAGTCCCATGTTCGTCCGGGAAGGCGCGCAGATTGGGTCCCTCTGGCATCGTAAGGCCGCCGGTTGACCTCGGTTCTAAGCACGTACTCTTGTAGCCGGGTGTAGGCAGTGTCGTCGTCGCGGAGCAGGGCGAATTTGGCTAGCGCTTGCAGGGCTCGGGTACAAGTATTCGGATGCCGCGGCTGGCGACTGGCTTTAGGTGTCGGGCGGGAGTGGTTCGAGAGGTGGCAGGGCTGCGAGCCAATCGTCTAGAGATGAATTGCGGCGGACCGCATCCAGGAGCCGACGTGATATCAGCGAGCGGTAGTGAGCTGGTATTGCTTCAAGGTCTCTGATGGTCGGTTGGAGGGCGGCAAGTCCGTTCACGAGGGCTCGTGCGACTGACCGGTCAAGCGGGGAGGCCAGGATCCTTGTGATCTCCTGCCTGGCCTGCTGTTTTTCCGACTCGTCCGGTGAGAGCTGTGCTATCCCGTCAGCGACCGCGTCGGCTATGTTATTCAAGTCGAGCAAACGGTTCTGGGCACTGTAGTCGTCTGTCGCGCCGTGGATTTCGGTTATCTCAAGCAAGTCGGCGCGGAGGCCTGCTTTCTCATCGGGAGTCGGGGAGAGGCGGATCGCTGCCCGGATCTTGCTCGCCATTCCAGAGTCAGTAAGAGTAAACGAGCTGCCTGGCCTGGGCCTTTTGGCTATCTCTCTGGCTATCTCTTTGAGCAGGACGGCCCGGAGGTCCTCTCGCAGGGCGGGGACAGGGTCGAGCTTAGCGATGGTGCTGGCCCTCTCGGCCAAGTCTCTTATCTCGTGCTCATAGGGGACTGCGCGTGCGAACTCGATCGCATGATCGAGGGCCTGTAGATGCACATCGAGGATTCGCTCCTTGTCTGTACTTGAGGGATTGCACCGTATGAGCGTGCTGGCTGCAAGGTCGGCGAGGGTATGGTCTCCCGGTACGTCAAGGCATTTCCTCAGGGTTTCCTTGACCAGGCTCTGCTCGCCGGAGTCGGCTTGCAGGCTGAGGAGGCTGCTAGACAAGGCATATGCATTCCACTCGTCTGTCTCGTCGCGGAGCAGCGCCGTGAGCACGGCAGTGGCCGTGGCCTTGTGACCGTGAGAGGGACTGAGCTCGGCGATGCTCTCGCCGAGGGTTGCCGCTTTGTAGCTGTCCTTTTGCGATTCGAGCAGGGCGATAAGGGCCGCGGTGGAATTCTCTCTGTCGGCGGCTGAGGTCGAAAGTCGGCTGATCGCCTTTCCCTCGCTCCACAGTGACGATATCCCGGCACTGGCCACGAACTGCAAGAGTGACTCGCAGGCTGAGCGGCGCTCGGAGTCGGTGACCGACAACGTAACAAGTCCCTTGCAGACCGCAGAGTCAACGCTCAAGCTGATCCGACGCTCGAGCACTACAAGCAGGTCACCGCGAAGTCGCGCCCTGAGCTCAGGGACGGTTGCCAACTGGGTCATCGCCTCTATGCAGCACCCGATGTCGTGTTCATTGGTGGCCGAGCTGGTCATGCCGACCAAGAGGTCAGCTGCCTGGTGCAGCTCTTGGGGTGAGGGCCCGAGCCCGTTTATCATGGCGGCTAGGGCAAAGGCGGCACGCGCGTTCGCCCGATCTTCCAGCAGGCGCAAGATCTGGTGCCTTGTCGCTTGTTTCTCCTGATCGCTGGGGCAGAGTTCAGAAAGCGCCATGACCACGTCGGGGGTGCCTTGTACGAGAGACAGGCGCGTGTGACGTGTGATGGCGGCGAGCAAGGCTCGGCGGCCCTTGCTCCTGTCGTCCGGGGTGGGATCAAGCTGAGCCAGGCGGCTGGCCATGCTCGCCGGAAAGTCATCCCGGGACATGCGCGCGGGAATGAGCTCTCGGGCGCGTCGCCGCTGGGCGGGGGAAGGGCCGAGCAAGATCAGGGCATCTACTGCCTCTTCGGGGTGGAATTTACGGAGGTCAGTGAGGGAGCTCAGCAGCATCTCCCGGGCCGTGCCCTTCTCCTCCGACGATGGTCCCGCCGTCAGCAGTTCCCGCCCCAGCGCCTGCGCAGACGAAGAAGCGTGCGGCCACCTGGAACCGCGCCCGAGAATGACGTCACGGACTTTCCGGTTCGAAGTTGGCCATGGGCCCGCCCCGCCGAATTCCTCCAGTCGGCCGGACAAGGCAAGTTCTACCCGCGCCTGCCCGATGAGCCGGGCCGCTGGCGCAGACCAGTCGGCTTCCCGGGACTCTGTCGCCGTGCGGGCGAGCAGCCCAAGGAGGGACCAGCGAGCCTCCCACGGGATGACGCCTTGCCTCGGACCGGCCCGCCCGGCGGCTGTGATCCGGCTGATGAGAGCCTGCAGGAGCCGGTCACGCTCTGGGTGGGCGGCGAGCGCAGTCGGCGCCGCATGTTCCCAGTCAGGGTCGAACCACAGGTGAGGCAACAGGACCTGGGCCGCCTCATCGACCGGGAGGCCGACGACATGCTCAGCCACTAGGTGCTCGTACAGGGACCGGTGAAGGAACCGGCGGCGGATGTTCCCGTCAAAGTCCGGCAGCGTGACAGGGGAGGCGACGTGATCGAGCGCGGCATAGCTGGCCTGTCCAAGCGCGCCCCGCTCGGTAGAGATTTCCTCCAGCCACGGCCCCTCCCCCCGCTGCGCCCCAGCCCACGCCCACGCCCGAAGCGCGTCCAGGCACGCGGCCAGGTCAAGACTCGGCGGGTCAGCCACGTGCCACACTCCGCTGAGCAGCCGCCTGATGACCTTGCCGTGCAGTTCGCGGTGAGATTCCGGCAGCCGCTCCCGGCCGCCGAGGATGCAGTAGAACGTCAGGATCAGCGGCACGGTAGCGGCCTGCCGCAAGGCGGGACGTCCGGCAATCTGTGAGGCCAGGGCAGCAGCCTGCCGAGGATCCTCAGCAAACCATGCGCGGATCAGGCTCTCAACGTCAGCGGGGTAAGTCATGGGTTGCAGCACGCATACGTCATGACCGTCTGCCCGCTCGTCGACATCGATCTGCCCATCCCACGCACCGGGACGACTGGTCAGTATGACCCTCCAGGGAAGCGTGGAGACCTGGGCGAGCCGGGGACCGGAGCCGGGTGCCTCATCCAAGGAATCGACGATCAGCACGACACGTGCCCCGGGCCTGGTGAGAATACATCGCAGCGCGGAACTCACCTCCGGCCCGCCATAGTCGCCCATCTCGTCAAGCGCGGCCGAAACCGCGGCGTCGCGGATGCCGTGAGGTGACGACACAGCAGTGAGCGCAGCGCACGTAGTAAAAAGCGGAAGTTCCACTTCGGCCGGTGACATCCCGCGGTTCAGGCCATCAAGGGCCTCCAGGGCGCTGAGCCGTGCCGCGCGTCTCGCCAGCCAGGTCTTACCCATGCCTGCGCCGCCAAGGATAACCAGCCGCCGACTCCGCAGCATAACCGCGTCCGCGCTTAGAACCTGCCTGCCCAGGGAGGAACTCGCTGCAACGCGCATCTCTCGTTCAAGTGTGGTCGCGCTTAGCCTAGGGCCGCCCATGCCCCGTCGCCGCGGCCACTGATCAGCATCCAGCCATGCAATGAGCGCACCCAGATAGGCCCCAAGGACAGCTCGCCCGGCGCCCTTGTCCACGACTCCCGGTTCTGGAGAACTCTGGTCAGCCTGAACGTAAGTGCCGATGTGAAAAGTGTTGTGCTGGACGGTTTCGTCGCCTGCCCGGACGCCCAACCCGGTGCGGGCATCATCCACCCGGGAAAGAGCCCTCTGCACATCCTCGGCAAGACGTCCGATTAGGCCCTCAAGCCGCAACCCCTGCAGGTGGGTAACGTCGTCGTTGAGCTGAGACGCAAGCGGGAACAGCGCACCGCCCCGTGATCCCGCGACGATGATCTCCTTCAGCACGTAAGTGGTCAGCGTCTCCGCTATCACTGCCGCGGGTATCCCCAGCGCATCCGCTGATGACAATCCAGGCTCGGTGGTGATGTCACCGTCCTCCAGCACGGCCAACTGTATGGCTACGCCCGCCCGCAAAGCTTCCAGCACCGTTTGATGCTTAGTAGTCGCTGCATCTGACTGAGGATGGCTGAAGACCTGACTGATCACCATGGCAACATGCCGAGCTTGCCCTTCGTCATCTGGACTTAGTTCTCGTGCGGTCTCCTGGACTGCGGCAGAGGCAGCCGACCGCAGCGCTCGCTCTTGCTCCGTGCCCAGGATAAATGTGGCTAGCTTCTTGCGACCAGCATCAGCGAGCAGGCTGATCAACCACGCTCCCAGGTCATCCGCGACAAAAGGCATAGAACCATTGTCGTGTTAGTTAGGCCGCTCGGGAACCAGGCAAGGGCAGGGCCACAACACGCATGCAAGGTGGGCATGAGTCACGCTCCTAGTCCACCGTTCGCTTATAGTCACGACCGGCGCGGAGTTCGCCCGAGCGCCGTCCTCGTCCACCACTTCGGCATGGTCCAGCGCCAGAATGGATGATCTGCCGCAACCGCCGAGCCATGGCGCCCTCGACGTCGGCCGATATATTCGGCGATCGGGCCGCATCACGTTCAGGCTCAACGTCACTTTCCGTAATTAGTCCAGCTCATGAATAATGCACGCCGCACCGCCGTTCTGCTCGCTGCGACTGCGTCTCAACCGTGGTCCGACCGCGGCGCAGATCAAGTTGATCTGCCAGCGCATTCGCCATTGAGCACCGATTAGGAATAGGCGGATTCCAGCCATCTCAGCCGGACCGTACCGGCGAGCGCGTCCAAGCCGAACGAGGAAATAGCTCCGGCGAGGCACTGTCGATGTTCGTCCGCTGGGCATAGGCCTGGATGACCTGGCGGCGGGCATGGCAGCCCGGTTGGTGACCGGAAGGTGGGCTGGCCCAAGCGGGTTACGGCGAGACGGCGGATCGAGCGCGGGTACGCCGACAAGCGCGCGGCGGGGTCGTCATGGACCTTGATGCGGGGGACGGTGTTCGCGGCCCTGCCGAGGGTCATGGAGGCCTAGGTTAACGTCCGGCACCGGCGAGAATCGCGCCCAGCCTGTCCAGTGCGCTTGCCAGGGCCAATCCGTAGGCGGCCGGGTTGTCCGCCGCGAGCCGTTCACGAATTCCGATGGCTTCCCCAATGGCGGCCAGGCCGTCATTGGGGCGCCCGAGCGCTGACG
>JASHQP010000630.1 GCA_030039095.1 Streptosporangiaceae bacterium | reverse complement strand
CACCCGCAGCAGGAAGTACTGCGGGGTCTCGATGACCATCCGGGTGGAGGGGTGCCGCAGCAGGTACCGGTCGTAGACCGTCTTGATGCCGAAGTACTCGAAGTCGAGGTCGGCGTCGGGGCTGACGGCGTCGTCCAGCTTGCGCGCGTTGTCCTTGACGAACCGGGCCGTGGTGTCGTTGATCAGCCCTCGGCCTGGCCGAGCGCGACCGACTGGCTGAACGACGCGATGCCCTGCCCGCGCACCTCCTTGCCGATGTAGCCGGCCAGCAGCCGGCCGGCCAGCCGCGAGTACTGCGGCTCCTCGCCGGTCATCTCCGCGGCCGTCTGGATCGACAGCCGGTCCAGCTCGGCGGTGGTCGCCCCGTCGTACAGGCCGCTGATCGTCTTCGTCGCCACCCGCATCGGGTCGACCTCGTCCAGCCCGCCCGCACACCGCTCGACGGCGCGGACAATCTTGTTCACATCGACCGGCTCGGCATCCCCGTTCCGCTTACGAACCTGCATCCGCGTCGGGGCTGGCCTTTCCGGCTTGACCTCGGTGACCGTCATCGCTCTCTCCTCGCGAGCTCGCACCCCACGGCACCGAACACGCGAGCACGCGACAGACCAGCACCTGCCGGCAGCAGGTCACCGGGCCCGTCGGCCGTCCCGCGCGGCCGGAGCCACCACGCGCCCCTCGCGCGCGGCACGCTGGCAGGTCTTCGGACTCACGGGCGCCGTGTCTGCAGGCACTGTGTTTGGAGGCACCGTGCCGCACACACGCTTCCTACCGGCCGTCGCTTCCCAGGCTGCAAGCCCAGTGCTGTCGGCGCCGCGCAACCTCGCGCGGCCCGGACGGCTGTCGTTCCCGCTCACCGCTGCGGGGCAGTCCCGGAATCACACCGGGTTCCCTCTTTCCCCCGCGAACCTGGGAGACCCGCGGAACCAGCTGCGGGCAACACCATATGTGGGTTATCCCGCAAGACCAAGCACCACATGTCGTGCCGGCGTGTCGCGTCCCCCCGCCTGTCGGGATCCCGGTGACTTGGCGGGCAAGCTGACAGCTCTAGGTGAGCGGGATACCTGCCGGTACAGTCGTGTTCGTGCTGGTTCGGCCGCCTTGCCAGGGCGGCCGTCGCAAGAGGGAACCCGGTGGGAGTCCGGGACTGCCCCGCAGCGGTGAGCGGGAACGACCGCCGTCATCAAGCACTGGGTCAATCGGCCCGGGAAGCGACGGCCAGTAGGCCACCCCTGGCGCCTGGCGCGCCGGGGGATCGCCCGCGAGTCCGAAGACCTGCCAGTGCGCCGTGCGCGCCGCGCACGGATGGCCTGTGGCTTCGAGGGCGAGCCAACGGCGCGGCAGGCAACTCGCATGGGCCGGCCGCGAACCGGCCACCCCTCCTGGCCGCCGGCCCCGGGCCGAGCTCGCGAGGAGAGAGCCGTGCAATCTGGTCCTGCCGTCAGCGGGAGCCTGCTTCCCACCCTCCCCGGGTCCAGCTACGTCGATCGCGCAACGTTCACCCGTGAGCAAGAGCTCATCTTCGAACGCCAGTGGCTGTGCGCGGCCCGTTCCGGAGACTTTCCTAGTCCGGGACAGTTCCAGGTGGTGCAGGCCGGACGGGAGAGCGTGCTGGTCGTCCGGCAGCAGGACGGTGGGCTGCGCGCATTCCTCAACGTCTGCCGCCACCGAGGAGCCAGGCTCTGCGTCGAGGAGTCCGGTCAGGTCACGCGGTACCTGCGCTGTACCTACCACGCCTGGTCCTACGACTTGGGCGGGCGGCTGGCGGCGGCGCCGAACCTGGCCCGCATGGCCGACATCGACCGGGACGAATACGGCCTGGTGCCCGTTGCGCTCTGCGAGTGGCTCGGCTACGCGTGGGTGTGCCTGGCCGAAGAGCCACCATCGTTCAAAGACACCGTGTGCGGCGCGGTAACAGCCAGGCTGGGCAGGGCGCAGGCCATCGATGCCTACCAGTTCGGCGAGCTTGCCGTCGGTCGGCGCATCACCTACGACGTCGCGGCCAACTGGAAGCTCATCGTCGAGAACTTCATGGAGTGCTACCACTGCGCGACGATCCACCCGGAACTGACCAGCGTACTGCCGGAGTTCGCCAGCGGCTACGCCGCTCAGTACTACGTGGGGCACGGCGCAGCCTTCGCTGAACGTGCGGCGGGCTTCACCGTCGACGGCAGCGCCGGCTTCGCCCGCCTGCCCGGGGTCACCGACGAGCAGGACCGTAAGTACTTCGCGATCACCATCCGGCCGCAGGTGTTCATCAGCCTGGTGCCCGACCACGTGATCCTGCACCGCATGATCCCGCTCGCGCCCGACCGGACGACGGTGATCTGCGACTGGCTGTTCGACGCCGGCCTGGTGGCATCGGGCCAGGACGTCGCCAACTCGGTCGAGCTGTTCGACCGGGTCAACCGGCAGGACTTCGACGCCTGCGAGCGAACTCAGCCGTCGATGACCTCCCGCGCCTACTCCCGTGGCGGCGTCCTGGTCCCCAGCGAGCACCACATCACCGAATTCCATTCCTGGATCCGAGCCAAGCTCGACGAGTTATCCCGCGAGCACCCCGCGCACTTCGCGGGCGGCGGCGACCAGGTTGCGCAGGGCTGGCTCGGTCTCGGCATAGCCGCGAGTCTTCAGCCCACAGTCGGGGTTGACCCACAGGCGGCCTGGCTCGACGACCTTTACCGCGAGGGACAGCGCCTCCACCATCTCTGCGACGCTCGGCACCCGGGGCGAGTGGATGTCCCAGACCCCGGGGCCGATGCCGCGCTCGAACCCGGCCGCGGTCAGGTCGGCGATGAACTCCATCCGGGACCGGGCCGCCTCCACGCTGGTCACGTCCGCGTCCAGCGCACTGATGGCGCTAATGATCTCGCCGAACTCGCTGTAGCACATGTGCGTATGAATCTGTGTCGCGTCGGCTGCCCCGGACGTGGCGAGGCGGAACGCGCGCACTGCCCAGTCCAGATACGCGTCACGGTCGGCTCGCCGCAGCGGCAGGAGCTCCCGCAGGGCGGGCTCGTCTACCTGGATGATCCGAATCCCCGCCGCCTCGAGATCGGCGATCTCGTCCCGCACCGCGAGCGCGACCTGCCGCGCGGTCTCACCCAGCGGCTGGTCGGTCCGGACGAACGACCAGGCGAGCATCGTGACCGGGCCGGTCAGCATGCCCTTGACCGGCCGGGACGTCCGGGACTGCGCGTAACGGGCCCAGCCGACCGTGATCGGCTCCGGCCGGGAAACGTCGCCGTGCAGGATGGGCGGGCGGACGTACCGGCTCCCATACGACTGGACCCACCCGCTGGCTGTAGCCGCGAACCCGTCCAGCTGCTCGGCGAAGTACTGCACCATGTCGTTGCGTTCCGGCTCGCCGTGCACCA
>JASHQP010000629.1 GCA_030039095.1 Streptosporangiaceae bacterium | reverse complement strand
AGGCCGACGTTGCCGGGCAGGCGGGCGCCGAGCAGGCCCCAGCCCCCGGCGCGGCCGGCGCCGCCGATGACTCCTCGGGCGCCGTGCCGGGCGGTGCGGGGAACGCCAGCCTGCTGCGCTCCAGCGGCACGATGGCTGTCGGCACCCTGGCCTCCCGGGTCACCGGGTTCGTGCGCAACGCCGTGCTGATCTACGCGATCGGCACGCACTACCTGGGCGACGCCTACAACCTCGCCAACACGCTGCCCAACATCGTCTACAACCTCGCCCTCGGCGGGATTCTCACCAGCGTCGTCGTGCCGCTGCTGGTCAACGCCGCCAAGCGGGACCTCGACAAGGGCGAGGCCTACGACCAGCGGATATTTACGCTCGGCGTGATGGCGCTGGGCGGCATCACGCTGGTCGCGACGCTCGCCGCCGCGCCGATCACCGCCGTGTACGCGACCGACATCGGCAACGCCGCCGCCTACCATCTGACGGAGATCTTCGCCTACTTCTTCATCCCGCAGATTTTCTTCTACGGCGTGAGTTCGCTGGCCGGGGCGATCCTGAACGCGCGGGGCAGCTTCGCTGCCCCGATGTGGACACCAGTGATCAACAACATCGTCGTGATCGTGGTCGGCGGCGCGTTCATGGCCGTGGCCGGGCTGAACCGCACGCCGGGGAACATCACGGCGAGCGAGGTCTGGCTCCTGGGCATCGGCACGACGCTCGGCATCGTGCTGCAGACCGCCGCGCTCGTGCCCTCGCTGCGCCGGGTCGGGTTCCGCTGGCGCCCGCGGCGTGACTTCCGGCGGTACGAGGTCTCCGAGATCGGCCGGATGAGCGGCTGGATGTTCGGCTACGTGCTGACAACGCAGGTCGCGTTCCTGGTGACCACCAACGTCGCCAACAGGGCCGGCGCGCGGGTGTCCCAGCAGGCCGCGGGCGCCGGGTTCGCCGCCTACAGCAACGCGTACACGCTGTTCCAGCTGCCGTACGCGATCGTGGGCATCTCGGTGATCACCGCGCTGCTGCCCCGGATGAGTGCGCACGCGGCCGAGCGCCGGTACCGGCTCGTCTCGGCGGACTTCTCCGCCGCCACCCGGCTCGCCTCGGTGATCGTGGTTCCCGCCGCGCTGATCCTGGCCGTGCTGGGGACGCCACTGGCCGAGGGGCTGTTCGGGTACGGCAGCACCTCGGTCGCCAGCGCGAGGCTTCTCGGCGAGATCTTCGCGGTGTTCTCGC
The DNA here is from genome assembly GCA_030039095.1 of Streptosporangiaceae bacterium. The sequence continues at coordinate 3,423 of JASHQP010000629.1, read as the reverse complement.
TCGGCCTGCTGCCGTACATGCTGTTCCAGCTGCAGCTGCGGGTTTTCTACGCGATGCACGACAGCCGCACGCCGGCGCTCATCGGCTGCGTGACGATGGTGCTCAACATCGCCGCGAACCTGATCGCGCTCGCCGTCCTGCCGCCGCAGCACGTGGTCGCGGGCCTGGGCGCGGGCTTCGGCGTCTCCAACCTGGTCGGGACGCTCGTGGCATGGCAGGTGCTCAGCAGGCGCATCGGCGGCCTCGATGGCGCCGCGATCGGGCGCGGGCTGGTGCGGATGCACGCGGCCGCAATCCCGGGCGCGATCTTCGCCATCGCCGTTTCGGTCATGCTCGGCGCGGTCATTCCCGGCGGAAGAATTGCCGCCCTGGCCACGGTAACGCTCGGCGGTGCAGGCGCGATGCTGCTGTACGTCATGTTCGCGAAGGCTTTCGGTGTGAGCGAACTCGAGGACCTGACCGGAACTATCCTCGCGAGGCTGCGTTGACCTGCCGAGATGCAGTCAGCGATGCTTAGGGAGGGACGGCTGGATGGCTCCGCGGACCGTGTTGCACATCTCTTGGTGGTAACGGTTTGCAACGGTAGGTTGCGCGGGACTGTCGGGGGGCGGTCTGCGGCCTAGCATGTTGTACAGCATGATTGTCTTGTCTGGGTTCATCACCTACGGAGCCAGGAGGGAGGCTCGGGAGCCGCTCCGCTCGTCACAGACATGTGAGTACGTTTACCTCTGAGCCGGGAACACGGATCGGCGGCCGGTACCGGCTCGAAGACCGCGTCGCCGCGGCTGCGGGCTGGACTGCCTGGAAGGCCATCGACGAGACGCTCGCCCGGGCGGTGACCGTGCTCACCTTCGCACCAGGGTTCCCGCGGCTTCGCGAGGTTGTGACGGCGGCGCGGGCCGCGAGCAGGCTGAATGACTCACGATTCGCACAGGTGTTCGATGTCGAGGACGACTGGGACCACGCGTACATCGTGACCGAGTGGGCGGCCGGGGACTCCCTGGACGACATGCTCACGAGCGGCCCTCTCGACGCGGCACGCGGAGCGCGGATCGTCGCCGAGGCGGCCGAGGCGATGTCGGCCGCCCACGCCGCCGGCCTCGCGCACCTCTGCCTCGGCCCCGGCTCGCTGCGCTGGACCGCGGGCGGCGGCGTGAAGATCACTGGTCTGGGCATCGACGCCGCTCTGACCGGCGCGAGCGCGGAGGATCCGGGGCTTGCCGACACCCACAGGCTGGGCATGCTGCTCTACGCGACGCTGACCGGCCACTGGCCGGGCCCCGACTGCCCCACCCTGCCCCCGGCACCCGCCGAGAATGGGCTCCCGTGCAGCCCGCGGCAGGTCCGGGCGGGTATCCCGGCGCTGCTCGACGACATCACGACCCAGGCCCTGATGCTCGACGGCGCCGGCGGCAACGCGCTCACCACCCCGGACCAGCTGGCCGCCGCCCTCGTCGAGGCGATCCCGCCGGTGCCGATCCCGCAACTGCCCCCGCCGGCACGTCCGTCGCGCTCGCCGGCGCGGTCGCCGTCACGCTCTCCGTCGAGGGCGCGATCACGGACCGAGCCGCGCACCGACCCGTACCGGCAGGGCGTGCGGCCGACCCGGGATGACGTGTACGAACGCAGCGACCCGTACACCAGGGGCGACCAGTACCTGTACCCGGACGAGCAGGAACGCCCGTACTGGTCCCAGGACGGCCAGCGCCCGGGGACGCGGGGCGGCGTCCGGCGGGCTGACGCGTCCAGGTCGCGGACCGTGGCCATCGTCGCCGTGGTCGTCATCATCGCGATCGCGCTCGTGGTCTTCGCGCTCCGCTCTCTGCACCACGGCACCACCAAGACGCCTCCCGCCGCAGCACACCACACCAGCACCCCGAAGACGTCAGCGAGCGCGACAACGCTCACCCCGGTCGGCGCCAACGCGTTCGAGGACAACCCGGCGGACGCGAACATGGCGATCGACAGCAACCCGTCGACCGCCTGGCAGACGTTCCAGTACATAGGCAACCCGGTGTTCGGCGGCCTCCAGCAGGGTTCCGGCCTGATGCTCAACATGGGTCATTCGGTCAAGCTGAGCACGGTCAAGGTCACGTTCGAGACGACCCCGGGCGCGGACGTCCAGATCAAGATCGGCAACCCGTCCAACCCGTCGCCGCCGCAGAACGCGGTGGCGCAGGCGGAGTCGATCGCCGACAGCATGCCGACGGTTGCCTCGCAGGACGACGTGAGCGGCACCGTCACGTTCACCATCCATAGTTCCGCCTCGGGCCAGTACGTCCTGATCTGGTTCACCAAGCTCGCGCCGATGCCCGATCATGCGAACAAGTTCCAGGGGTCCATCTACAACGTCGTCGTGACCGGATCGGGCTGAGTCCTGGGCTCCGGGGACGACGGGAGGGACCACGACGGAACGACGTGAGGCGGAACCACGGGCACCCGCCGGGGAGCCGTCCGACGCGGAGCTGATCCGCAGGCACGTGGCCGGCGACCCGGATGCGTTCGGCACGCTGTTCCTTCGGCACCGTGACCGGCTCTGGGCCGTGGCCGTCCGCACCCTGTCCGACCCGGAGGAGGCCGCGGACGCGCTGCAGGACGCGATGATCTCGGCGTTCCGCCGGGCGGACGGCTTCCGCGGCGACTCGGCCGTGACCACGTGGCTGCACCGGATCGTCATCAATGCCTGCCTGGACCGCCTGCGGCGCAAGGCAGCGCGGCCGGTGGCCGGCGGCACGGACGAGCGCACCCTGGAGGGTCTCGCGGCCGGCCACGCCACGGCGGATCCGTCCTCGGACAGCGACACCTCGATGGATGTGCGGGCCGCGCTGCGGACGCTGCCTCCCGACCAGCAGACGGCGCTGGTCCTCGTGGACATGCTCGGCTACCCGGTGGCCACGACCGCCGAGATCCTCGGGGTGTCCGAGGGGACGGTGAAGAGCCGCTGTGCGAGGGGGCGGGCCCGGCTGCTGCCCCGGCTGGAACACCTGCGCAGCCCGGCCGGGCAGCGCCCCGCGGGCGGCCGGTGGCGCTCGCCAGGGAACCGATCGGCCGCCGGAGACGTCCTACCTGCGCGGGAAGGGGGTGAAAACCCGTCATGAGGCCGCATGTCAGCGCGGAGACCATGGCCAGGTACCGGCAGGGTGACCTGAACCAGCGCCGGTCCTCTCATATCAGCACGCACCTGGCCGGGTGCGATCGCTGCAGCGCTCTCAGCCAGGACCTCGGCGGTGTGACGACGCTGCTCGCCAGCGCGATCCCCCCGCCGATGCCCGACGATCTCACGGCGCGGATCACCAATGCGATCGCTGCCGAGAGCGCGAGGCGCTCCGCGGCCCCGCGGGCCGCCCGGGACCCGGCGCTCCCGGCGGCTACACCGCAGCACCGGGCACCGCGCCGCTCGCGGCTGCCCCGCGTCACGCCCAA
>JASHQP010000628.1 GCA_030039095.1 Streptosporangiaceae bacterium | reverse complement strand
GGCCGCGACCAGCCGCGCCGTGCTCATGCCGTGGGCCGCGTCGGCCGCGGTCGTCGGCGCGGTCGCGCTGGCGGTGATCCGCACGCTGCACGGCGCGCCAGCGAACAGGCCGTACTTCGACGTCCACCCGGTCGGTCCGCTGGTCCCGGTCCTCGAGCTGGGCTGGGCGCTCATGGAGGTCGCCGAGTTCGTCCGCGGGCGGCGCTCGCGGCACTGGCGAAGCCGGCCGCCGATGGCCCGTCAGCGCGGCTACTGGGCGGTCGCCGGCGTGTGCGCGATCATCACGACCCTGATCATGTACCTGGCCCCGCGGGCCGTCCCGGCCGCCGCGATCCGGCCCGGGGGCGCCGCGTTCGCCGCCGGCGTGGCGACCATGCTCGCCGGGCTCGGCCTGCGCTGGTGGTCGTTCCGGGCGCTGCGCGGCCGGTACTTCAACTTCGCCATCGCGGTCAGCCCGGACCAGGCCGTGGTCACCAGCGGGCCGTACCGCCTGCTGCGCCACCCCGGGCATGCCGGCTTCCTGCTGGTGTGCATGGGGGTCGGGCTGATGTACGCGAACTGGCTGGCCCTCGCCGCCAGCATGCTGCCGACGCTGGCCATGCTCGTCTGGCGTATCCGCGTCGAGGAGAACACGCTGCTCGCGGCCCTTGGCGACCGGTACCGCAGCTACGCGTCGGGTCACCGGCGCCTGGTCCCGCTGATCTGGTAACGCGGCTCCCGCGCTGCTGATCTGGCAACGCGGCTCCCGCGCTGCTGATCGCGCTCCCGCGCCGGGGTCGCCCGCCGCCAGCCAGCCTTCATCTCTATTACACTTCCCGATATATTCTTTTTGGACTCAGCCCAGCGAGCCGGGACTGCCGTCGGCAGTGCGCCCGCAGTGGAGGAACGATGAAGATCGTGCTCACCGTGACGGGGGCCGTGTGGCTGCTTTTCGAGCTGGGCCTGATCGCGCGCGACCGGCAGCGCGGCACCGGCGGCACCGGCCGGGATCGCGGCACGCGTGCGGTGAACTTCATCCTGATCGTGGTGGCGATTCTGGTGGCGGACGCGCTGACCGCGGCGGTCGGCAAGCACTCGCCGTTGCGGATTCCCGGCGCTGGACCCGGCGGCTGGCCGCTCATCGTCGGGCTCGTCGTCATCTGGGTGGGGCTGGTGATCCGGGTCTGGGCCGTGGTCGTGCTCGGCGGCTCGTTCCGCACCACCGTCGAGGTCGATGCCGCGCAGCCCGTCGAATCGCGCGGCCCGTACCGCTGGGTGCGCCATCCCTCGTACACCGGCCTGCTGCTCGTCGCGGCCGGGTACGGCCTGGCATTGGGCACCTGGCCGGGACTGGCGATCTGCCTGGTGCTGCCGGTGGCCGCCCTGCTGCGCCGCATCCAGGTAGAGGAAGCAGAACTGACCCGGGTGCTCGGCGACCCGTACCGCGACTACCGCGAACACACCAAGCGCCTCATCCCCGGCGTCTGGTGAGCCGCCCGTGCCGCAGCCGGTCAGGGCCGGGTGGCAACGTTAGCGGATGCGTGGTCTAGGCCGTCACCCACGCGAGGCCGTGCGCAGCGTAACCGCAGCCATGCCATCGAGGCTACGGTTCTGCCGTCATCGCGGCCACCTGCGTGTGGCCCGGCGGTGACGCGCCCTGCCTGGCATTCTGGGGAAATGCAGAGCGTCTATGAGGCCGCTGGAGGCAAGGCGGGGCTGCTCCGGCTTGCCGAGGCCTGGCACGCCCGGGTGATGGCCGACGAGGTTGTCAGCCACGCGTTCAGCCACGGATTCCATCCGCAGCACAGCGAGCGGCTGGCCGCGTACTGGGCCGAGGCCCTCGGCGGTCCCGCCGGCTACTCCGGCAGCTACGGAGACGAGACGTCGGTCGTGCGGATCCACAGCGGCAATGGCCCGCACGAGGAGATGGACCAGCGGGCAATCGACTGTTTCGATGAGGCGATGCAGGACGCGGGGCTGGAGAAGGCCGGGTCACTGCGGCGAGTGCTGCATGACTACTTCGCCTGGGCCACCAGCACCCACCTGACGCGCTATCACGAGTCCGCCGATGACGTTCCCGCGGGCATGACCATTCCGCGATGGTCCTGGGATGGGCTGCAGCCCTGAACGAAGCGAAGCGTGTGTTCGCGGTAGTTGGGCCGCCACCGGGGCGTCGGCAGCGCGCCGAGAACCGGCCGGCGGAAATTACAGGATATTTGCACCCGACTTGGAACCACAGATCAGCGACAACCGTATTGAATACGTACTGGCGTCTGCTCCACCGAAAGTTCCGGCCCCACAAGCCGTGATCTCGTGCTGCCCGTTTGGGGAGATCCGGCAACCGGATCGGCGGCCGCGGACGCCGTGCATCGCTGAAGCCAGAGGTCACACGAGGCGACGGGATAGTGCGGTGGCTCTAGAAGAAGGGCTGGCTGGGGGCGCGCAGGAGTCTGATGACACCTCTGCGGCGGCTTCCGCAACCGAAGCGGTCCGGGCTGACGACGATGACGACGCGGGCGAGCCCGCCGGGACCGAGGCCGGCGCGGTCGACGCCGAGGATCCCGTGGCCGAGGCTGAGCCTGTCGCCGAGCCCGAGCCCGAGCCCGAACCTGTCGTCGCGGCGGAGCCCGTTGCCGCGGTGCCCGTTGCCGCGGTGCCCGTTGCCGCGGTGCCCGTGGCCGTGGCTGAGCCTGTCGCCGTGGCTGAGCCTGTCACCACGGTCCAGCCGATCGCCGCCGCCGAGGGTGGACGTCCGCGGCTGAGCTGGAAGATCCCCACCGCGGTCGGCGCCGCGGCCGCGATCCTGATCGCGTCCGTCGTCGTGGCGGCCACCTCGAGCACGGCGAGCCCGAAGGCTAGCCAGCACAGGAAGGCAGCAAAGGCCGCGGCTCTCAGCCTGGTCTCCGTCAGCCCGGCCAACGGGGCGACGAGCGTGAACGGTGCCTCCCCGATCACCGTCACGTACTCCGGGCCGATCACCAAGTCGACCCCGCTGCCCACGCTTTCCCCCAGCATCCCGGGAAGCTGGCAGGTCTCCAAGGACAAGGCGGTCTTCAGCCCGCAGGTGGGCTTCAGGCAGAACACCCACGTGACCGTGAACGTCCCCGCGCCGGCCGGCACGACCACGACCGCCGCCACGAGCTACAGCTTCACGACCGGCCACTATTCCATGACCCGGATGGATCAGCTCCTGGCGCAGCTCGGCTACATCCCGGTGACCTGGACGCCGACTGACCCCTCCGGCGACATCCCCGCCTCCGACGCGAACGCGCAGCTGTCCGCCGCGTACGACCCGCCGGCCGGCACGTTTACCTTCGACTCCGGCTACCCGCCCGCGCTGACCAGGCAGTGGTCGGTCGGCACCAGCAACGAGATCACCGACGGCGCGATCCGTACCTTCGAGTTCGACCACAACATGAACATGGACGGCGTCGCCGGGCCGCACGTCTGGGCGCACGTGCTGGCCGCCATCGCGAACAACCAGCAGAACCAGCACGGCTACACCTACGTCTGGGTGACCCAGGCAGGCACCGAGCACCTGAAGGTGTACCACAACGGCCGCGTCGTGATCACCTCGCCGGTGAACACCGGCATCCCCGGCCGGTCCACCGCGGACGGCACCTACCCGGTCTACCTTCGCTACACGGTCACCCAGATGCAGGGCACCAACCCGAACGGCACGCCCTACAACGACACCGTCTACTGGGTTTCCTACTTCAACGGCGGCGACGCGGTGCACGCGTTCCCCCGTTCTGGCTACGGGTGGTACCAGTCCCTCGGCTGCGTCGAGCTCCCGTACGACGGGGCCGGCCCCGGCGTCGCGGAGAACGTGTGGAACCTGATCACCTACGGGACACTGGTGACCGTTGTCGGGCCGGTGGCCTGACGGGGCCGAGCTCACACAGAACTCGCACAGAGTTCAGGAGCCTGGTCGAACGGGGACCGGCTTAAGGTTCCTGTTATGAGCGCACCCTCGGCGACGTCGTCCGCGGGCAAGGCCGCGCGCCGGGGGCGAGTCACGGGCCGGGCAAAGCTGGACTTCTGGTTCGACGCGATCCTCCTCGTCGCGTACACGGTGGTCTACAGCTACGGGTTCACCGGCGACGTGATCCACGAGTGGGTTGGCGTCGGGATCGGCGCCGCCCTGCTGCTGCACCTGACGCTGCACTGGGACTGGGTCCTCCGCACGACCCGGCGCCTGCTCGACCCGCGCGGCCACGACAAGCTGATCTGGCTGGTCAACCTCGCACTGCTGTTCGCGATGACGCTGTGCGTGCTGTCCGGCATCGCGATCTCGCGGGTCGCGCTCCCCGAACTCGGCATCGCTACCCTGCAGACCCCGTTCTGGCTCCGGCTGCACGTCCTCACCGCGGAGGTGACGGTCGGCCTCGTCCCGGTGCACGTGGCATTGCGCTGGAGATGGATCGCCGGCGTCGGCCACCGCATGCTCTCGTGGCGTCCGTGGGGACGGGCGCGGTGAAGTTTCTCCGGCAGTTCGGCGCCGTTGTCGCGGTCGTCGCCGTCGTGGTGCTCCTCGGGCTGGCCTGGAGCCGGCTCTCGCCCAGCCTGCCGGGAGAGGGCCAGGGCGGCGAGGTGGCCATCGCCCAGGGCAGCATGGCCAAGGCTCCGCCGCGCGGCCCCAAGGCCGCCCCGGGCAGAACGGTTGTCTTCAACGGGAAGGCGCGGCCTGGAGCGGCCGGGATCCGCATCAGCGGCGGCGGTACGCCGGGCCTGGATCTCGGCGACCTGCTCCAGCCCGTGAACCTGGCCGTGCTGCGGTACAACGCAGAGCTCGAGGCGGTCATCATCGCGGCGGTGGTGATCGCGAGCGCCAGTTACCGGAGCCTGCGCCGTTACTGGCGCGCGAGAACCAGGGCTTCCCCTCGGTCGTGAACCCGGCCCGGGGCAGAGCCTGGCGCCGCCCGATCCGGGGCATTCCGGCCGCTGCGGCCCGCTCTGTGCGGCGCAGGTACGGCTCCGCCCGTACCTATTCCGCACGGTCGCGCCCGGAGGGCTGGGCCCCAAGGCCGTATGGACATGATCCCGACGAACGCACGGGCAGGACCGCTTAGCCTTGCTGCGTGTCTTCGCTTCTCGGCGGGTTCTGGCATCACGCCGGCATCGCGTGGCATCACGCGTTCGCGGTGCAGCCGCTGCCGCCGCGGTGGCTGGTCCTGGGCAGCGGCGTGCTCGCGCTGCTCATCGTCGTTTCCTCCCGGGCCTGGCCGGTGGCACGGACCGTGATCACGATCGTGCACGAGGGCGGCCACGCGCTGATGGCGCTGGCCACGGGGCGGCACCTGGGCGGCGTCCGGATCTACCGCAGCACCGCGGGTGAAACCCTGTCGAGGGGGCGGGCGGAGGGCGTTGGCGTCGCGCTGACCGCCGTGGCCGGCTACGTGGCGCCACCGCTGCTGGGCCTTGGTGCAGCCGCGCTGCTGGCGATCGGGCACCTGACCGGGATGCTGCTGCTCAGCCTCGCGCTGCTGGCCGGTCTCGCGATCGCGATCCGCAACGCCTACGGGATGCTGGCGGTGCTGGCCGCGCTGGTGGCTGTCGTGGCCGTGTGCCTGTACGCGTCTGCGGCCGTGCAGGCCGGGTTCGGCTACGTGATGACGTGGTTCCTGCTGCTCGGCGGGGTCCGGCCGGTGATCGAGCTCGCGGGTGAGCGCCGCCGCGGCGGGGGGCGGCGCAGCGACGCCGACCAGCTGGCACGCCTGACACGGGTCCCCGGCGGAGCCTGGGTCATGATCTTCGCGATTGTCGCGGTCGCCGCGCTGGCCGTGAGCGCCCGGTGGCTGGTCCGCTGACGTGGACACGTCCCCGCTGGCAGGATCGGCTCCGCACGCACCCGGAGGCGCCGGCTAGAGCGCTCGGTAGCGCCACAAAGCAGAAGTGTCAATCTATTTTCGTGTCCAGAAAAGTTGCGGGACACGAAAGTTCGAGTATGCTGACCGGGTGAGCGCGGAACCGGTGACCTCAGGCCCGGCCGGGCAGCTTGCCAGGCAGCGGCCGTTCCCGCGTCCGGAAGGGGCATCTAGCCTGCGCGAGCGCAAGAAGGTCGCGACCCGCCAGGCGCTGCAGGAGGCGGCGATGCGGCTGGCCGTCGAGCGTGGCCTGGACAAGGTGCTCGTCGAGGACATCGCCGACGCCGCCGGGGTGTCAGCGCGGACGTTCAACAACTACTTCGCCAGCAAGTACGAGGCGATCTGCGCGCTGCAGCAGGAGCGGGCCCTGCGCATCGGCGACGAGCTGCGCGCCCGGCCGCCCGGCGAGCCGCTGTGGGAATCGGTGACGCAGGCCGCGCTGTCTCAGTTCGGCCCGGCGGACCGGGCGCCGGACAAGGACTGGATCGCCCGCATCCGCCTGGTTATCACCACACCCGAGCTCGTCGGCGAGTACCTCAAGGTGCAGCGCATGGCGCAGCATCACCTGGCCGAGGTGATCGCCGAGCGCGCGGGGACCTCGGTGAAGACCGACATGTTCCCGCGGATCATGGCCGGTGCTGTCTCGGCTGCCATGCAGGCCGCGATGGAACGCTGGCTGCACTCCGATCCGCCGGTGCCGCTCGCGCCGCTGATCCGCCAGTCGTTCCGGCAGTTCGCCGCCGGCATGCGCGACGTTCTCCCGCCCGCCGAAGCCGCCGATTCCGGCTAGGCACCGGCGGCCCCGCCGAGCACGCTTCCCTGACCGGAGAATTACAGCCCCTGAGAGAGTCCTGTGCTGATCCGCCTGCTGCGCACCTACCTGCGTCAGTACCGCAAGCCGCTCGCGCTCGTGCTGCTCCTGCAGCTTGCGCAGACGCTGGCGACGCTGTACCTGCCGACGCTCAACGCCGACATCATCGACAAGGGCGTGATCACCGATAACACCCACTACATCGTCAAGACCGGCAGCTTCATGCTCGGCATTACGGTGGTGCAGATCTTCTGCGCGGTCGGTGCGGTGTACTTCGGCGCGAAGGTCGCGATGGCCCTGGGCCGCGACGTCCGGCATGGGGTCTTCAGCCGGGTGCTGATGTTCTCCGACCGTGAGGTCAACCACCTCGGTACGCCGTCCCTGATCACCCGTACGACCAACGACGTGCAGCAGGTTCAGATGCTCGCGATCATGACGTTCACGCTGCTGCTGTCCGCCCCGATCATGTGCATCGGCGGGATCATCCTGGCGCTGAACCAGGACGTGCCGCTCTCCTCCCTGCTGCTGGTGGCGGTGCCGCTGCTCGGCGTCATCGTGACGCTGATCATTTCCCGGATGCGGCCGCTGTTCCGCAAGATGCAGGAGCGGCTGGACAACATCAACCGGGTGCTGCGCGAGCAGATCACGGGCGTGCGGGTCATCCGGGCGTTCGTCCGCGACCCGCAGGAGCGGGAGCGGTTCCGCACCGCCAGCACGCAGCTGTTCGACGTCTCGCTCGGGGCCGGCAAGCTGATGGCGCTGATGTTCCCCTCGGTCATGCTGGTCCTGAACCTGTCCACCACCGCCGTCGTGTGGTTCGGCGGGCACCTGATCGCCGGCGGGTCGATGCAGATCGGGTCGCTGACCGCGTTCATCACGTACCTCGCGCAGATCCTCATGTCGGTGATGATGGCGACGTTCATGTTCATGCTGGTGCCGCGCGCCGAGGTCAGCGCCGAGCGGATCATGGAGGTCATCGACACGGAGCCGGCGCTGGCCCCTCCGGTGTCTCCGCTGCCCGCGGGGAACGAGCCGAGCCGGCTGGAGTTCCGCAACGTCGGGTTCCGGTATCCCGGCGCCGAGCAGCCGGTGCTGCACGACATCAGCTTCACGGCGCTGCCCGGCCAGACCACGGCGATCATCGGCGGCACCGGCAGCGGTAAGACCACACTGGTCAACCTCGTCCCGAGGCTGCTGGACGTGACCAGCGGCCAGTTGCTGATCGGCGGCGTCGACGTGCGCGATCTCGAGCCGGCGGAGGTGTCGGCGGCGGTGGGCCTGGTGCCGCAGAAGCCATACCTGTTCTCCGGCACGGTCGCGACGAACCTGCGCTACGGCAACCAGGCGGCGACCGACGAGGAGCTGTGGCAGGCACTCGACATTGCCCAGGCCCGGGACTTCGTCGAGCGGATGCCCGGCGGTCTCGACTCGCCGATTTCCCAGGGTGGCACCAACGTGTCCGGCGGCCAGCGTCAGCGGCTGGCGATCGCCCGCGCACTGGCGCACACACCGGGGATCTACCTGTTCGACGACTCGTTCTCGGCGCTCGACTACGCGACCGACGCCCGGCTGCGGTCCGCGCTGGCAACGGAGATGACCAGCGCGACGATGATCATCGTGGCGCAGCGGGTGAGCACGATCCGGCATGCCGACCAGATTCTCGTCCTGGACGCGGGCCGCATCGTCGCCCGCGGCACGCACGCCGAGCTGATGGACACCAGCGAGACCTACCGGGAGATCGTGCTCTCCCAGCTGACGGAGCAGGAGGCAGCGGCGTGAGCGGGGGAGTCAACGGGGACGAGCCGGCCGGCGGGGCCGGGGAGCGGGCAACGCCGAAGCGCGGCCCCGGCCCGGCGACCACCATGGGCGGTCCGGCGCGGTTCATGGGCGGCATGTCCACCGAGAAGGCACTGGACTTCAAGGGATCGAGCCGGCGGCTGTTGCGCACGCTCGGTCCCTACCGGAAGCTGACGGTCCTGGCGCTGTCGTTCGCGATCGCCAGCGTCACGCTGGCCGTGCTCGGGCCGCGTCTGCTCGGCGAGGCGATCAACGTCGTCTACTTCGGCGTCGTCGGGCATCACGGCGTCGACTTCAACCACGTTGCCCAGATCCTCGGCGTTGTGGTTGCGCTGAACGCCGGCAGTTCGCTGTGCGCTTTGTTCCAGGGGCGGCTGACGGCCACGCTGGTGCAGCGTTCCGTGTTCCAGATGCGCCAGGACGTCCAGGCGAAGCTGTCGCGCCTGCCGCTGAGCTACTTCGACCGCCAGCCACGCGGCGAGGTGCTGAGCCGCGTGACCAACGACATCGACAACCTTCAGCAGTCCCTGCAGCAGACGCTCAGTCAGCTGGTTACCTCGCTGCTGACGATCGTCGGCGTGGTGACGCTGATGTTCATCGTCTCGTGGCAGCTTGCGCTGATTGCGATGGTGACCGTTCCGGCGTCGGCGGTGGCGATGCGGAAGATTGCCAAGCGGGCACAGCCGCAGTTCATCCGGCAGTGGAAGTTCACTGGCCAGCTGAACGGCCACATCGAGGAGATGTACACGGGGCACGCGCTGGTGACCGCGTTCGGCCAGCGGGAGAAGGCCATGGAGACCTTCACCGAGCAGAACGAGGCGCTGTTCAACGCGAGCTACCGGGCGCAGTTCATCTCCGGGACCATCCAGCCGGTCATGATGTTCATGTCGAATCTGAACTACGTGCTGGTGGCTGTGGTGGGCGGCCTTCTGATCGCGGGCGGCTCGCTGACGCTCGGCGCGGTGACCGCGTTCATCCAGTACTCGCGGCAGTTCAGCCAGCCACTGACCCAGGTCGCGAGCATGGCCAACCTGCTGCAGTCGAGCGTCGCCTCGGCGGAGCGGGTGTTCGCGCTGCTGGACGCGCGCGAGCAGGAGCCCGAGGCCGCCGAGCCGTCCAGGCCCGCCGAGGTGACCGGCCGGGTGGAGTTCCGTGACGTGTCCTTCCGGTACGTGGCCGACCGTCCGCTGATCGAGCATGTGTCGCTCACCGTCGAGCCCGGCCAGACCGTGGCCATCGTCGGCCCGACCGGTGCGGGCAAGACCACGCTGGTCAACCTGCTCATGCGCTTCTACGAGATCGACTCGGGCACGATCCTTCTGGACGGAGTCGACACCGCGCTGATGAGCCGGGAGGAGCTGCGCGGCCTGACCGGAATGGTGCTGCAGGATGCGTGGCTGTTCGGCGGGACCATCGAGGAGAACATCGCCTACGGCTCCTTCGGCGCCAGCCACGAGCAGGTCGTGGAGGCGGCGAAGGCTACCTACGTGGACCGGTTCGTGCGTACGCTGCCCGACGGGTACGACACGGTGCTCGACGACGACGGCGCGAACGTCAGCGCGGGTGAGCGGCAGCTCATCACCATTGCCCGGGCGTTCCTTGCCCGCCCCGCTGTGCTCATCCTCGACGAGGCCACCAGTTCGGTGGACACGCGCACCGAGGTGCTGATCCAGCACGCGATGGCGTCCCTGCGCCTGGGCCGCACGAGCTTCGTGATCGCGCACCGGCTGTCGACCATCCGTGACGCCGACGTCATCCTGGTCATGGAGGACGGGCACATCGTCGAACAGGGAACACACTCCGAACTGCTGGCGGCCGACGGCGCGTACGCACGCCTCTACCAGGCCCAGTTCGCCCAGGCAATGGCCGAGGTTGCCTGAACGGGCAGCGCCGGCCAGCGCTCTGGTACAAAGGTCGCTGGCGAACGAGAGGGCCCCGTGATGGCGTCTTACGTCGAGGAACTGTTCTCGCTGGACGGCCTCGTCGCCGTCGTGACCGGCGGCAGTTCCGGGATCGGGCGGGCCATTGCCGCGGCGCTGGCGCGCGCGGGCGGGAGCGTCGTCATCGTGGCGCGCGGCAAGGACCGGCTGGCCGCGACCGCCGGCGGCCTGACC
>JASHQP010000627.1 GCA_030039095.1 Streptosporangiaceae bacterium | reverse complement strand
CCCTTACTGGCCGTTTCTGTCTGCAGGTCAAGCATTCGCCAGCAGGGGCCTCGGGCACATCGACAGGCCGGGCGCGGTTAACCGGCGCATCGGGTCATGCCCGCATCCTCCGATCGGAGGATGTCCCTGACCCGGCGCGTGGCACCTGGCCCCTGGCCCCGGCGACGGCGGCCCGAGCCGCTGCGGCGGCGGCCCGTTCGGTTCCGACCTCATCGTCGTGCCGGGTGACGAGGTACCCGCCAAGGTCGACGCCTTCTACTGCCGCCTGCGCGAGCAGGACGGGCCCGCCGCAGAGCAGGACGGGCCGGGGCCCGGCGGATTTCCTCGAGGACGCGCCCGAGATTCTGGAGGCGGAGAGCGTCGCGATTCACTTCGTCGCGGGCGAAGGGCTGAGCTTCTACCCGGACTACCACCTGCTCGAGGAGCTGTTCAGCAACCCGGCGCTGATCTCCCGCCGCCGCTACCGATCCGGGCGGGGTTACCCGCTGGTGGAGTCGAGCGCCGGCAGGCTGAGGTTCCGCCTGGCGGCGATGCTGGCGATGATCGCCGCGCGCAGGCTGTCCTGCCGGTCAGGGGGGAAAAGCCGCCGGGCCGGTGGCCCGACGGACGATACGGACGGTGCGGGTGAACTTGACCCGGTCGGGATCGATGTCGGCCTCGGCGGCTGCCTGGCAGATCAGTGCGGAGATGGCGTAGTGGGTGAGCAGGTAGCCGTAGATCTCCTGCCGTATCATGTCCGGGCTGCGCGAGCGCAGCACCCGGCGGCCGGGGCCGCGCAGGTGGGTCTCGAGCTGGTCATTGCCGGTCTCAGGCCTGCAAAGCGACTTCGTAGGTTTCGAGGCTCAGCGACGTCAGTCCGGTGTCTGGGATGCCCTCCTCCTGGATGCCGGACGCCCCTGCCCTGGCTGCGACTGCCTCCATCTGCTCGCGGGTCTCCCACAGCGAGATGATCATGAGCTTGCCGGTCCCGGCGTCGGTGAGCACGTAATAGCCTTTGAATCCTGGCTGCTGGCGAGCACCGGGAAGCTGCTCGCGGGCGAGGCGCATGATGCCGTCGAACCCCTCGGCCTGAGCGTCGGCTGTGATCACGCGTGCGAACATCGCTCTCCTCCTGGTTCTGACCGGCTGGCCTGCGGCGTGTCGCGCCCCGGACGGGGTTCCCCGATCACGTCTTCCAGCACCCGGGGATCGGCGAAGTCGCGGAAGAGCACAATATGACCATCCCGGATCCGAAGAATCTGGATGGATGTCGCCACGAATGGCCGTCCCGTCGTGGTCACGGTCCCCTTCGCGCTCATCTCCGCGATCACCATCTCCGGGTCCTGGGTCTGGTAAAGCTCCGTCACCTCGAAGTCCTCCAGCCGCAGCGGCGACGCCATGACCTGGCGCGCGTTCTGGCGGATCGCATCCCGGCCCTCCAGTCGCGCCGGCATGCCGGGCGGGCCCGCGAAGACCGACTCGATCACCGCATCGGGCGCGAACAGGTCAGCGAAGCCCTCGGCATCGCCGTTCAGGATCAGGCGGCTGCGCTGGGCCAGGACGTCGGCGGGCGTAGCGGATGACATAAGGCGTTCCCTTCATTCAGCTGTTCGATCAACAGGCGTTCATTGAACGAGTGTAGAACCGAATGCCACCCCCGGTCAACATCCGTAGAATGAAACAATGACCACTCCCCGCCCCGGTTCGCGTGCCGAGCAGCGCCGCCGCACCGAAGCGCGCATCCTCGACGCCGCGACCCAGGTCTTCTTCAGCGCCGGGTACGACCGGACCACCATCCGGGCCGTGGCCTCGGCCGCAGGAGTGGACGCGGGCCTGGTCATGCACTACTTCGGGTCCAAGCAGGAGCTGTTCCGGCGCGTGATCGACGCCGCCCCCGTCCCCGAGGTCAGCGGGACGCCGGCAGAGGCAGCCGAGCAGATCCTCGCCGGGCTCGCCAGCCGGCTGGTAAGCGAGCCGGCCGCGTCACTGGCCCTCCTGCGCTCGATGCTGACCAACCCTGAGGCCGCCAGCGCCGCCAGCGCCGCCATCGCCCGCTACCAGGCGCAGATCGCCCAGGCCATCCCCGCCGACGACGCGGACCTGCGGGCCGCGATCATCAGCGCCGTGACCCTCGGCATCACGGTCTCCCGGCACCTCATCAAGTCCGACGAGCTCGCCGCCGCCGACCCGGCGCAGGTCATCCGGCTGCTGCGTCCCTGCATGGTTTCGCTAGCGGCCCGCCCCGGCCACAGCGGGCCGCCTTCGCCGCCTTAGCCCCGCTCAGCATGATCAACTTACGGTAAGTGGCATTGGTCATGGCCACGGGTATTGCTGAGCTCCAGCCAGATGGCTCGACTCGCGGTCGTTCGCCGCGATCGGGCAGTCGGCGAATGGCTGTACCGTTTCGTGCTCGGCATCGAGCCCGAGCCGGGGTCGGCCGGCTTTGACCGGCTGCTGCTGCGCCCGCATCCGGGGGGCGAGCTCAGCTGGGCCGCCGGCGCGTACTACTCCGTGCGCGGGCCCATCACCACCGGCTGGCGGCATTGCGGCGACCGTTTCGAGTTCTCAGCCGAACTGCCCCGAACGTGACGGCCAGCGTGCGCGTTCCCAGCGATGACCCCGGCGAGGTTCGTGACCTCAGCGGCAATCCGCCTACGGATATCGCAGGATTCCCGGGCGCCGCCGGAGTCAGCGAGGCGGTATTCGAGATCGGCTCGGGAACCCACCAGTTCTCCGGCCCGCCCCGCCTCAGCCGCACTCCTGACGGAACAGTGCGGTTATGCTACTATTAGCTATTGCTACTTAGGTACTCTGGGCCTGGAGGTCGGGCAGTGGCGAGCCAGTCACCGATCAAGGTAAGCGAGCAGACCAAAGAACGCATCCGCTATCTTGCTGCCCTGGCCGACGTCACTCAGGCGGAGATAGTCGACCGGGCCGTCGAGGAGTATGCCGCCCGCCACGCAGATGCCATCGCCGAGGGGATCGAGCGTGCCCGGCTCGTGCTCGCAAGAGGTGACGTGGCGATCGCGGCACATCTTCTGGGTGTGCCCGCCGAGGACATCCAGCGCATAGCTGGATCTTCAGACGCGACAGCAGCTACTGCTGGCCCATCCTGACGACCTCCCACCACTCGATGATGCCGGTGGGCCAGTCACCGCGCACCTGTCAAACGCGGCCAGCAGCAGGTCGGTGGCCTCGTCTGCCAGCGGATCTTTCTCCAGCCGCCCCAGCACGATTCCGAGCAGCGCATCATCCATGCCACTGGCCTTTTATCACCTATTGCTCTAGCAAGGATGACGTTTATGATCCGATCATCGACCTTGGTACGCAAGAAAGACCATTGCAGAGGTCCAGACATCCATTCAAGTCCGTTCCTGACCTGCATGAAGACGCTACAGGAACGTTACTAATCAGTTTGGCGAGGCTTGCACACCCAGGGGCTTCAGTCCGCGTCCTCTAGATGTAGGACATGCCATTGGCCATGGCGCAGTTCCCGCGGCTGCACCACAACCGGGTTGTCGGCTCGCCCGACGACTACTGCCTTCGAGGCATGCGACGTGAAGTTTCGGTGGTCAGCCGCCATGCGGCAAGCCGCGGATGGGAGCCCAGCAATCATGGAAATGGAGCCAAAGACAGAGCTTCAGCCAGGAGACGTTCTGCGAGCGGGACGGTACGAGATCAAGGCGCTGCTCAGGGAGGCAGCGGACAAGAACGTCTACCTGGCAGAAGACGCCGCGTTAGCTTGCCCAGTCGCCGTCGATGTCTTCGCCAACAACAACTCGATTATGCCCAACGGGCTGACCGTAAGCGCCTGGGAAGCACGGGTCCTCGGCCAGCTAGGTGATCATCCGAACATCGCGAAAGCCCACGACTATTGGGAAGACGGCAAGACGGCTTTCATGGTCACCCGATACCTGAGTGGCGGGAGCCTGGCCGATCTCATCGCCGGATCACAGGAGTCCGGGGCGAGCCTGCCAGCCGAGAGGATCATGCAGCTCTCGGCCGAGATTGCCCGCGGGCTCGAACATATCCACGGACGCGGCATCCTGTACCGCGATCTGCAGCCTCGCAACGTCCTCCTCGACGAGTGGGGCGTGGTTCACCTAGTAGATTTCGACACCGCTGTTTCGCTCGCCGAGGGCGATACGAGCGATCTGTCACAGCGCTCAGTGATTGTCTACACCGCCCCTGAGATCACGGACGGCGGAACCGTGGATGGGCGCGCCGATCTCTATTCGCTCGGCGCGACGATGTACGACATGGCCGCCGGGCGTCCGCCCTTTGCAGGGTCTCGCGAAGAGATCCTGGCTGAACGCCGAGTAAATCCTCCTCCACCCATTGAGAGGGACGACCTGCCCGAAGCGCTGCGTGAGCTCATATTGAGCCTGCTTGCGAGGGATCCTGAAGAGCGCCCGGTCAGTGCTGCTGAGGTCGTCGAGCGCTTGGAGCGCCTTCGCGCCGCGCAGACGGCGCCGGACGTGAACCCATCCCGGCCTGACAGCAGCTCGCTGCCGGGGCCGGATCTCGCAGAGGTGCGGGCGTCGGTCGGAGCGAAGGCTGCTCAATACGCTGCCGGCGACGTTATCGATGGGCGTTTCGAAGTTAAAGGCCTGCTCGGGGACGGCGGATTTTCAAAGGTCTATCACATTCGCGATGAACTCGAAGGCGAGGAGCGAGCGCTCAAGCTCTTCGACAACGCTGCAGGCTACAACGCGGTGCGCCGCGAGATCGCCGCCCTGCGGAAAATCCACCATCCCAACGTGGTCGAGGTCTTCTGGGCTGGCAAGACCGATGTGGGTGACTGGTATCTGATCACTGAGTTCATTGAGGGTGAACCTCTCAACCAGTTCATCACCGGAGAGAAAGGCCTCCGCGACCGGGAGGCTGTGGATGTTGTGCTTGATGTACTGGCCGCACTCGTCGCCTTTCATCCCGACTCAGAACGCCTTGATGAGCTGGATGCCAAACGCCGTGAGGGAGACCTGTCGGAGGCCGAGTTCCGGGAGTACAGGGAGCTGAACGACAGAGGCCTGGTTCACCGCGACATCAAACCGCACAACGTGATACTCACGCGAACGGGAGCGAAGCTCCTTGACTTCAACATCGCCTCCCGTGTGGGCGATGGCGTATACACGATGTCGGGCACGCCGCCCTACCAGCCCCCTGGAGCCGATCTCACTCGTTGGGACGTCTCTACCGACCTCTTTGCTGTCGGCGTGATGCTCTACGAACTCCTCTGCGACGGCCAGCATCCCTATCCGAACTGCCAGCCCATGATCGGCGAAACCGTGATCGATCCCCGAACGATCCGCCCCGGCCTCGACCCTGACCTTGCAGAGTTCCTCATGCGCGCATGCGCCCCGGACAAGCCTGACCGCTTCTCCACGGCCGCCGAAATGCGGCACGCCCTACGCAACATCCGCGATCACCTTTGAGGGAGCAGTGACTGATGATGAGCGGCGGCCTTCTGGAGGCGGCAGGCGATCAGGCCTATAGGCAGCTAGCTTCGTATCGGCGCTGCGCTGGACGGATCGAGACGACCTGGCCGATGTTCGCAGCAAGGCGACGCCAGCGGCTGGGGCAAGGACTGTTCGACGCGCCCGTGGAGAAAGTGGCAGAGAATATCGTCGAAGACCTGCTAACGACCGTGCTCGATTGGTCCCTCGAAGACGTCAACCTCCAGATCGGCCGCGCCGACATCGTGCTCTCCGACAACGGATACAAACGGCTGGTTCTCGAAGTCAAACGCCCCGGCACCCTCATCTGGCACCGCCAGGCTATCGCGGCAGCCCTCGACCAAGCCCTGCGCTACGCAAGCGACCAGAACGTGAGCGCGGTCGCGGTCAGCGACGGGACCATGCTGTACGCAGCCGACATCGCCGCCGGCGGGACGATGAGCGACCGGGCACTGGCCGCCTTGGACACGAACACGCCGCCAGAGGGCCTGTGGTGGATATCGGTTCATGGCATCTACCGGCCCTGCCCCACGGTGACCGGCGACCTGGCCTGGCCCGCCGCTGACACCGCGACCCCTGCCCATCCCGGTGACATGGAGGGACTGCGCGACCACAAGTACCACCTGCCATCGCAGTGCTTCGGCTACGTAGGCGACCCCGCCAACGCGGAGACCTGGAAACTGCCCTACCTCCTGGAAACCGGCTCCCCCGACACCAAGCGCCTGCCCAAAGCGATCCAATCGCTGTACAGCAACTACCGCGGCGCCCAAGTCAAAGCCATTCCGCGAGAAGCCGTGCCCGATGTTCTGGTCCGACTCGCCATCGCAGCCGCCACACTGCGCAAACTTCCTTGCCAGTGCGCGGCTCCCTCCCCTGCATACATGCAGGCCCACCAAGCACTGGAACAATTTGGCCGCCTGGCAGATGTTGGGTGCTGTTCCTGATAACGGTAGCCATCGCCCACGCCAAGCGACCCTGAGCCTGTCGCGGCCTTCTTCGACAAGTGGCTCGACGACGTGGCCGATGCGCAGCTCGGCTCCGGTGCGTTCTCGGACATTGCGCCGAACCCGCCCGCCCTCGACTGGGTGGGCGCACCGGCCTGGGGTGACGCCGGCGTGATCGTCCCGTGGACGCTGTGAGCTGGGAAACAGCTACAACGACTGGCTCGCGCCGGGCGACGACAGCACGCCGCCAGAGTTGCTTGCGACGGTGTACTGGGCACACGACGCCGCGTTGATGGTGGAAATCGCGCAGGCCATCGGGCGGCCAGATGACTCTCGCGGGTACGAGGCCCTGAGGGGGAAATCGCCGCCGCGTTCGCCGACGCCTTCGTGTCGGCCGACGGCCGCGTCGCCGGCGTGACTGCACCAGGGTCAGCGTGTCGCCTGGCCCCGCCGTTGCGTGGACCAAAGGCGCGTTACTCAGGCGCCTTGCTACACTGTAGTGCGTGGTAGCACCAACCAATGTGCGATTCCCTGAGGCGGTTGACGAGCGGCTGTCCGCTTATGCACGCCAGACAGGGGCGAACAAGTCGACGGTCGTGGTCAGCGCCGTGCGTGAGTGGCTTCGCATGCAGGCCCACCCGGGTGTGGTCTTCGTTGTGACCGTCACTGGTGAGAGGCGCGCAGCCTTGACCGCTGGACCGCAAGTGTGGACGGTTGCCGAGGCATGGCTTCAGCAGGACAAGGCTGAGCGTACGGCCGCAGCCGTGGCCGATGTTCTTGGCCTGTCGCCCGCCGACGTGGAGACCGCGCTGGCGTACTGGGCCGATTATCAAGACGAGATCGATGAACTGATCAGCCGCCATCACGCCAGCCAGGACGAAGCGCTGGCCGCCTGGGAACGCCGGCGGGCACTCGATGCCATCTGAGGACGCCCAGATCCGGTTCTTGCTCGATGAGCACTATCCAGGGTGGCTCGCCGACGCCCTTGTCGCCGACGGCTTCGACGTCGTCGCGTTAACGGCGCACCGGCCAGGCCTTCGCGGGATCGACGATGGACGCGTGCTCCAGGCCGCGGTAGCAGAAGGCAGGATCGTCGTGACTGAGGACGTCAGCACCTTCAGTGCTGCGGCCAGCCTGGTTCCTGATCATGTCGGGATCGTGTACTGCCACCACTCCCGTTTCCCGCGCACCAGGCCGGGCCTGGACAAGCTGCGCAAGGCCCTGAGCGCGCTGGCTTCAGATCCGCCAGCGGGTCTTGGCAAGCACCCGATCGTCTGGTGGCTCTCCTGACGCATCGAGATCCGAGGGCGGTCGCTAACAGCACCGGCGGCGACGGCTGCACCACAGTCAGCGCGTGGCGCCTGGCGCCGGCGGCGGCCCGT
>JASHQP010000626.1 GCA_030039095.1 Streptosporangiaceae bacterium | reverse complement strand
CACGTCCTCGGCGATCGCGGGCTGCTCCTCCAGCAGCAGCTCGCACGCGGCGTCGTAGACCCGCCCGACCTGCATGGTCGAGGTGAGGAACACCGGCGTCTCGGCCAGGCCCCACTCCTGCGCGGTCAGCATCCCGGTGCACTCGCCGGCGCCGTTGAGCACCGCGCCCCCGGCCGGGACCGGCGACGCGAACACGTCACCGCCCGGGTCGAGCACGGTGACCCCGGTCCGGGCGATGCCGCGGCCGGCCGGCGGGGGCGGCTCGTCCCGCCAGACCGTGGCGTGCCCGAGGCCGACGCCGGGGACGTCGAGCACCGACCCGGTCGGGCCCGATGGCAGCAGGCCGATGGTGATGCCAAGATCGGTCGAACGGGGCATTAGGTGATCGTAACCGTGAGGAGGGCGTGTGAGCCTGCCGGTCCCGGTGGTCTGGAGCGAAGACTGCCTGCGCCACGAGCCGGCGTGGGAGGTGTGGCTCGGCGTCCGGGACCCGGGCACCGAGGTGCCGGCCCGGGCGCTGGCGCTTCGCGACGCGCTGTCGGCGGCCGGGGCGCCGGTGATCCCGGCGCGCGAGCACGACGACACGGTGCTGCGCGCGGTGCACGACCCGGCGCTGATTGACCACCTTGCTCAGGTCTGGAGGCAATGGTCGGAGGCCGGCCTGCCCGGCGAGTACGGCCGCGACCGGGTCGTGCCGTACGTGTTCCCCACGCCGGGGCTGCTGGACGGCCTGCCGCTGCGCACGCCGCCCGCAGTGCACGGCCGGGCCGGGCTGTTCTGCTACGACACGATGACGCTGGTCGGGCCGGGCAGCTGGGCCGCGATCCGGGGCGCGGTGGACGCCGCGCTGACAGCGGCGGACCTGGTCAGCGGGGGTGAGCGGCTCGCGTACGCGCTGTGCAGGCCGCCCGGTCACCACGTGACCGCGACCGCGTACGGCGGCTCCTGCTACCTCAACAACGCCGCGGTCGCCGCGCAGGCCCTCCGGGAGGCCGGGGCGGGGCTGGTGGCCGTGCTGGACATCGACGCCCATCACGGCAACGGCACCCAGGCGATCTTCTACGACCGCGCCGACGTCTGGTACGGCTCGCTGCACGTCGACCCGGGAGCCGGCTGGTTCCCGCACTACGCGGGGTACGCCGACGAGCGGGGGACCGGGCCGGGCGCGGGCGCCAACCGGAACCTTCCGCTGGCACCCGGAACCGGCGACGAAGGCTGGCTCGCCGCGCTGGAGGCGCTGTGCGACGAGATCCTTGAACGCCACGCCGGCGCGCTGGTCGTCTCCCTGGGCGTCGACGCCGCCGTCGGCGACCCGGAAAGCCCGCTGCGCGTCACCGAGGACGGCTACCGCGAGGCGGGCCGCCGGATCGGCGCGCTGGGCCCGGCCGTGTTCGTCCAGGAAGGCGGCTACGACCTCGCATCGCTCGGCCCGCTGGTCGTGGCCACCCTAGAGGGTGCTGCGGGTTAGGGCAGGGCCACGGCCTTGTGGGTAGGTTGGGACGTATGAGCAGGTCGTGGTCCTGGCAAGACCACCCGGGCCCGGACAAGACGGACGCGACGGATACGACCGACTTTGCGGAGGCGGTCCGCGCAGCCGGTGTCGGCGCGTGGGACTGGTTCCTGGATTCCGGCGAGCTGAAGCTCGACGAGACCGCGATGGCGGTGATGGGCCTCGACCCGGACACGTATGACGGCCTCATCAACGCCTGGACCAGCCTGGTGCATCCCGACGACTACCCCTGGGTGGCCGAGGACACCCGCCGGGCCATGGTCACGGGCGAGCCGTTCGCCCAGGAGTTCAGGATCTGCCGTCCGGACGGGACCACGCAGTGGGTGCAGTCCCGGGGCCGGGTACTGGCAGACGGGGACGGGCGCCCGTACCGTCTGGTGGGCGTGATCTGGGACACCGAGCGATTGCGGGACTGCAGCGGCGAGGCCGAGGCCGACGGGGGTGCCGAGCGGGCGGCCCGGATCCAGGACCTGGCCTCGGCGCTGGCCGAGGCTGTCACCTCGCAGGATGTGGTGACCGCGGTCGCCGACCGGGTGCTGCCCCCATTCGGGGCGTCGGGCCTGAACATCCAGGTGCCGGACGGCGGCATCATGCGGATAATCGGGTCCGTCGGCTACCCCAAGTCGTTCATCGACGTGATCAACGCGCCCGCGAACCAGCTTGGGCCGGTCGAGGAGGCGATGCACACGCACCGGCCCTGGTTCGTCTCCTCCGCGGAGGAGTTCGTGCAGCGCTACCCGAAAATGGCGGACATACCGGCGAGGGGCAACAAGCAGGCGTGGGCGTTCCTGCCGCTGGTCGTCTCGGGACGTGTGGCGGGCCTGTGCGTGATCTCGTTCGATTACCCCCG
Source organism: Streptosporangiaceae bacterium (assembly GCA_030039095.1). The sequence goes on along the minus strand of JASHQP010000626.1, from coordinate 5,784 downwards.
CCACCTCACCGGCGCCGAGCGAGCCCTGCTGATCGCGCTCAGCGGCCTGATCGCCCAGGCCCTGGAGCGGGCCCGGCTCTTCGACGCCGAGCACGCCCGGGCCCAGGCGCTGCAGCGGGCGCTGCTGCCCCAGGAACTGCCCGCCCTGCCGGCCGTCACCGCGGCCGCCCGGTATCTTCCCGCGGGGAGTGGCATGGATGTCGGCGGCGACTGGTACGACGTCATCCCGCTGTCGGCCGACCGGGTTGCCCTGGTGATCGGCGACGTCATGGGCCACGGCCTGCCGGAAGCTGTCATCATGGGCCGCCTGCGCACGGCGGTGCAGACCCTGTCCGACCTGGAGCTGCCGCCCGACGAGATCCTGAGCCGCCTCAACGACCTGGTCAACGGCCTCGGTGACGACTCGTTCGCGACCTGCCTGTACGCGATCTACGACCCGACGACCGCCACCTGCTCGGTTGGGCGGGCCGGGCACCCGCCGCCGGCCATCGTGAGCCCGGACGGCCGGGTGGAGTTCGCCAAGATTCACGGCGACCCCCCGCTGGGTGTGGCCGATCCCCCGTTCGAGGTCGTGGATCTGCCGGTCCCCCAGGACGGCTTGATCGTCCTGTACACCGACGGCCTGATCGAGTCGGCCGAGTGCGACATGGACAGCGGGATGAGCAGGCTGGCCGAGCTCCTGCGCGCCCACCATGCGCAGGACCTGAACCAGCTCTGCGACGACCTCACCGACGCGATGATGCCGGCCGGCCGGCAGCGCCCCGACGACGCCGCGCTGCTGGTCGCCCACCTGCACGCCACGGCCCCGGACTCCATCGCCACCTGGTCGCTGCCGGAGAACGCGCAAGCCGCCGGCGCCGCCCGCCGGCACGTGCGCGAGACGCTCGGCGCCTGGGATCTGGACGACCTGACACTGACAACCGAGATGCTGGCCAGCGAGATGGTCGCCAACGTCGTCCGGCACGCCAGGGGGCCGGCCCGTCTCCGGCTGCTGCGCAGCCGCTCACTGGTCTGCGAGGTCTTCGACGGCAGCCTCACCACTCCGCGTATGCGCCGGGCATCCTGGTCCGACGAGGGCGGCAGGGGCCTGCAGCTGATCGCCGCGCTCAGCGACCGCTGGGGTACCCGGTACGTGGGCAGCGGAAAGTGCATCTGGACCGAGCAGTCCCTGCCGGCACAGGCCTAGCCCCGCCGCTCACCCCCAGCCGCGCCGACGGCAGCGGCGATAGGAAGTTCCTGCTGCGGAGTACCCTCGATGAAGACTCCGCGCTAAGACGCGTCATTGCCTCAGACAATGACGCCACCGTCGTGCAGGCTGCCAGAGAAGCGATCCAGACGGCGGACCATTAGTCGTCGCGAAGATCCTGAAGAAGCTAGGCATCCCGCCGTTTGAGCACCCAGAACGCGACGCCCAGCAGCGCGGTGGCCAGCACGAGGAAGATGCCGGTCTCGATTCCCTGGAAGGCCCAGAACCTGCCCGCTGGCTGGTAGGTCACGTATCCCCGGTAGCCGTGCGCCGCCATGCACGCCACGACCTGGTGGAGGTCGCCCTTGACCGGGCCGATGAACCGCTGGCATACGGCCGGGACCGGCACTCCGTCGACCCCGACAGGGGCGCTGGCCAGCGCCGGGGGCCTGCCGTTCGCGACGATGGCGCCCTGGCTGATGGGCAGGTAGGAACCGGCCGGCGTGAATGGCGCCGTGAGCTTGTAATACACGGTGACCGGGGTCATCAGCCGGGGCCGCAGCCACAGCGCGGTCAGCGCGCGCACCGCCACGAAGCCGGCCAGCGTGACAGCCAGGGCCGGGAGGGTGCGCCGTATCAGCAAGCCCGTGCAGATGCCGAGGGCCATTGCGAAGACCGCGTAGCCCACCGGCACGATGTCCGTGACGTCGTACCTGTTGATCTGGAAGGCGTCCGCGGTCAGTGCGTTGCTTGGTCCGGACCACCAGGTGACGGTGGCCGAGACCGCACCGGCGACGGCGGCCGCGCCGAGCAGCAGCCATCCGGCCTTGACCGCCAGCCAGCGCCGCCTGGTGATGCTCTGCGTCCAGGCGAACTGGTTTGTTCCGGTCTCCAGTTCCTGCGCCGCCATCGGAGCACCCCAGAACAGCCCGGGCAGCAGCGGCACCGCGGACGTCGCGACGACGATCGACGCGACGAGCGGGGTGCTGAGCAGCAGGCCGCTGCCGCAGTTGTTGTCCTTCACGCAGGAGTGCCAGACGGACGCCGCGTGCAGCCCGGTCAGCAGGAGCAGCACGGCGAGCACGACGAAGAGCGCGGCGGCGAGCGCGCCCTGGTAGCGGTACTGCCGCCAGGTAACCCAGGTCATCGGTCTCCTCCTACTGCCGACAGCCGGGCAGCCCCGGGCGCGTCCGGCCCGGCGCCGTAGACGGCCTCGTCCTGGCTCATGTAGCCGAGCACGATGTCCTCCAGGCTCGGCTCCTCAATGGCCCAGGCCGGATCGATCACCGGGCCGTTCAGCCGGACAAGCAGCGTGGTCTGCCGGGCGGTGGTGTCCTCCTGGACGATCGTGTGCGTGCGCGCGATCGCCGTCGTGTCCTTGCGCGGGCCGACCAGAATCCGGTGCTCCGCGAGCAGCGTCTCGATGTCGCCGCACAGCTGGACCCGGGATTCGGCCAGCAGGATCAGGTGGTCGCAGACCCGCTCGAGGTCTGCCATCAGGTGCGAGGACAGCACGATGGTGAGCCCTCCACCCCCCACCGGCCTCCCCATGCCCTCTTCGCTGTCCCCCGTCATCGCAGCCGCCTCGGCCAGCCCCGCGAGGAAGTTCCGCCTGGCCAGCGGGTCGAGCGCGGCGAGTGGCTCGTCGAGCAGCAGCAGCCGGGGCCGCTTGGCCAGCGTGAGCGCGAGTGCGACCTGGGCACGCTGGCCCCCGGACAGCGTGCCCACCGGGCGGTCCAGCGGTATCTTCAGGCCGCCGAGCCGGGCCCGCACCGATTCAGCGTCCCAGCGCGGGTTCAGGTGGGCGCCGATTCCCATGTGGTCCTGCACGGTCAGCCGCCGGTACAGCGGGATCTCCTGGGCCAGGAAGCCGATCTCCGCCAGGTACGCGGGATCCTGGCGCGGCGTGCCGCCAAGCACGGCGGCCTCGCCCGCTGTCGGCGCGGCGAGCCCGGTCAGCAGCCGCAGCAGCGTGGTCTTGCCCGCGCCGTTCGGCCCGACGAGGGCGGATATCCGGCCTTCGGGAACGCTGATCGTGCAGTCGCTCAGCGCGGTGACCCGGCGGTAGCGCTTGGTCAGCCCGCTGGTCTCGATCGCGGCGGTCATGCGATGTCCTCCTCGGCGGGCGCCTGCAGGGTCACCCGCAGCAGCGACTCGATCGCCTCGTCGTCGAGCCCGGCGCCGCGGGCCTCGCGTACCCACGACGCCAGCCGGCGGCCCAGCCGCGAGTGCGTGCCTGGCGGGGGACCCGGCGGCAGCGCGTGCACGAACGTGCCCTGCCCGGCTCGCGCCTCGAGCAGCCCCTCGCGCTCCAGGTCGCGGTAGGCCTTCAGCACCGTGTTGGGGTTGATCGCGGTCACCGCGACCACCTCGCGCACACTCGGAAGCTGGTCGCCCACGCCGAGCACGCCCATCCGCAGGGCCTGCCGTACCTGCTGCGCGATCTGCAGGTAGGGCGGCACTGCGGACCGCCCGTCCACCCGGAATCTGATCATGCCGGTGCTCCAGTGTCTTAGATTCCTAATACGGTAGAACACCGTTCGGGCACGGGTCAAGCGAGCACCGGCCAGCTTCCGTCCAGACGCGTTCGCGCTTGCGGGATGAGTCGCGCTATCGGGGGCGCCCCGGCTCGTTCACCGGGCCCGCCTGGCGATGGCAATGGCGGCGGCGACGATCCATAGCAGTTCCAGGCCGAGAAAGATTCGCTCGTAGAGGCCGCCGGGGGCGTGATGGTGCTTGCCGGCGGTGCCGAGCAGCAGGTAGGCGAGGGCCCCGGCAACCGAGATGGCGAGCAGGGCCGGGGCGGCGGGCCGCCAGGCCGGGTCGGACATGAGGCTGGCGGATATCAGGATGGCGCCGATCGTGATGCAGGTGAACGCGATGAAGGCCAGGACCAGGTGGACGACGCCGCTCGCGGTCTGCGGCGTGCCCTCGGGGTTGTCTGCGAAGAACGCGAGCAGGCCGGAGCAGATCGCCCAGGTGACGAGCAGGGCCAGGCCCCAGCGGGTGCGCCCGTCCGGCCGGGCGGTCTTGTACAGGGCGGCGGCGATGGCCAGCGACAGGGCGCAGCGCAGCAGGAAGTTGATGTCCATCACCCAGTACCAGGGGCCGCGGCCGTAGTCGCTCTCCGCGTTGTAGAGCAGGCTGTACCCGGGCCGCAGGAAGGCCAGCAGCACGTCGATGGCCACGTAGACGGCGACCCCGGCGAGAGCGAACCAGGCCAGCGGTTTCGCGCGCCATGCGGCGGGCCGCTCGCGCTGCGGCGCGACCTCGGCCCTCATCGGGACACCCGGCAGGACGGGCCGGGGTGCGAGAGACAGGTGCGCGGCAGGTGGAGTCGCCGCGAGAAAGAGCAACCTGGTTGCATATCCCTATAATGCTGGAGTCATGGCTGCGGACGCAACCTCCACGTACCGGTTCGGCGACCTGGTGGCGCTGGCGAGGCTGAGCTGGGTCGGCGAGACGACCAGCCGCCTGGAACAGCTCGGGTATCCCGGCTTCCGGCGCGGCGACGCGGCCGTGATGCGGATGCTGTCGAGCGGACCGCTGCCGGTCGGCCGCCTGGGCGCTGGCCTGGGTGTGACCCGCCAGGCGGCAAGGAAGATCGCTGACGCGCTGGAGCAGCGGGGCTACGCCGCGACCGAGCGGGACTCGCGCGACAGCAGGCAGCTGAACGTCACCCTCACCCCGGCTGGCCGCGACTACGCCCGCGCCGTCATCGCCATCACCGAGGAACTCAACCAGGAGGTCGCCCGGCGCGCCGGCCCGGCCCGGCTCGCCGCGGCGGACAGCGTGCTGCGCGCGGCCCTGTTCGACGACGGCGCCAGGCAGCGAGCCAGCCAGTTGCCCCCGCCCCCGGCGCAGCCTTCCGGCTGAGGCCGGAACGGATCCGGCCGTCGCGTCAATACTTACTCGTGGACGAGAACCAGGCGGCCGGGGCCGTGGTGGCGCTGGGCGACTTCGACGCCGTGTTCCGGGAGCACTTCGCACCGGTGTACCGGTTCATCGCGCGGCGCGTCGGCAGGGCGCTGGCCGAGGACCTGGCCGCCGAGGTGTTCGCGACGGCCTACCGGCGGCGCGGCGCCTACCGGCCCGAGCTCGGATCGCTCCGCTCCTGGCTGTACGGGATCGCCACGAACGTGCTGCGCAAGCACTGGCGCGCCGAGCAGCAACTCCTCGAGCTGGACGCGCGGCTGGCGCATGGCTCGCTCGGCCTGCTGCCCGCGGCGCAGTTCGCCGACGCGGCCGACGAGCGGGTGATCGCTGCAACGCTGGTGCCGCGGATCGCGGGGGCACTCGCGGCGCTGAACCGCGAGCAGCGCGACGTGCTGCTGCTGCACGCGTGGGCCGACCTCAGCCACGAGGAGATCGCCGCCGCCCTCGGCATCGCGCAGGGGACCGCACGGTCGCGGCTGTCGCGGGCCCGTGCGGCGCTGCGTGCCCTGCTGGGTGAGTTCGACTTCGACCAGTGGACGTTCAAGGAGCAAGGCCATGCCTGACGAGATCGACCTGCTGCTCCGGTTCCGGAGTGACACCCCGGAGCCGGACGACGCCGCATGGAACCGCGCCCGGACGGCGCTCGCCGACGCCCGATCGGG
>JASHQP010000625.1 GCA_030039095.1 Streptosporangiaceae bacterium | reverse complement strand
CCGACGGACGACAAGCTGCCGGCCATCGGCACCGGCGCCCTGGCAGTAAGCTGCGCGGTCATCGTGTTCGTCGGTGCCGCCTTCCTGCTGGACCCCGATGATCTGAGGACACTCCTGGCGCGGCTCCAGCAGATCGCCAGGCTGCGCTCCGGCCACAGTGCTGACGCCGACCGCCGCTCGTGACAGCCCGGCTGATGCGGCAGGCACGCGTTTCAGTCGGTTGACTCAAGCTGCCTGCGTGATCCTGGGGTTAATGTCGCATGTCCGTCGACGCCGGTCGACGATGGTTTCCCGATAAGCAGGAGGAAGGCCGATGAGAACCGAACCCTCGAGCGGATCGGCCCCGGAGGCGGGAGTCGAGGAATTCATCACGCGTTGCCACGAGGCGCTCAGCCAGCAGAGCCAGGGCCGCCCAGAACCATTCCTGGAGCTGTGGTCGCACGCAGACGATGTACGGCCGGCACGTCCGCTGCCACTCCTCGAGGAACAGGTCGCCTGCGTGTGCTTCCGGCTGGAACGTTAAGCGCCGGCCCACCCCCCTTCGCTTGAGTCAGCCGACTGCCCCTCCGGGCGCGCGGACGGCCGCGGCGGCCGCTGCGACTTGTTCGGCGACCGCAACGGGCTGGGCCAGCGCGATGGCGTGCGATGCGCGGATCTGCGTGGTGTGTGCGCCGGAGCGCTGCGCCATGAAGTGCTGGGCCGCCGGAGGGATGAGCTGATCGCCGGTCGCCACCTCGAAAGCTCGAGCACGGTGGGCGACGGCATTCCTGACCTCCTCGTTCCGGCAGTCATCTGGAAGGCTTGCCCGCGGTTCGCGTCATCGCTTGCGTCATCTGACTGAGCCTGAGCGGCCGCCGCCCTTATATCTGCCCCGGGAGCCGTCACCCGCGTCATCATCGCGGCGGCCCTCGCGACGAACTGAGCGTCGTGCTCGCGCTCGGGCTGCGGTGGCCACCGGCGGGCCCTGTGTACACGATTTGGGGTACACTATAGACATGGACGACAGCCAGACCCAGCTGAGCGTCAGGGACGCCCGTGCGCACTTCGCGGAGGTCATCACGCGAGCCCAGGACGGGACACCCACCATCGTCACGCGCAACGGCCAGCCCGTTGCCGCGGTCGTACCGATCGAGGACTTCAGCGCGCTGGAGGACGCCATCGACCGTTACTTCGCCAGGGAAGCCGACCGTGACCTGGCGGAGAACCCAGACGCTCCGACCTACAGCATGTCCGAGGTGGTCGCCGCGATCTTCGAGGAAGAGCCCGGCAAAGGCGCGGCGTGAAGTATGCGTTCCGGTGGCGGGAGCGGGCCGTCCGGCAGCTACGGGCCATCCCGCCGCCAGCTGCGCTGACGATCTTGCGGGCGCTGACGCCACTGGGGGACGATCCGCGCCGTCCGGACGCTAACGTCAAGAAGCTTGCCGGATACGACGACCGGTACCGGCTGCGCGTTGGGGACTACCGGGTCATCTACGAGGTTCTGGAAGGGCAGCTTGTCGTCCTGGTCGTGGGAGTAGGTCACCGCCGAGAGATCTACCGGGCCATGTCCTGATCAGACGCCCGAGGTGAACGTCCCACCGATGAGCCGCCCTGAGCCCGGCGCGTGATCCGCAGCACCGACGTAGGTAGCGAGTTGACCATAGAGCAGCTGACCGGGTGAGCAGGTAGGGCGGGATCCACCTTGGGGGACGGAAAGGCCGACCGCGGGCTCGCCGGACCAGGCCCGGCTGCCCGTGTTCGAAGCCTTTCCTACGCACGGCGGAAAGCCCCTAATGAGGTGGCTTCCTCGTGCGCCGAGTGTGCACCGTTTGTCTCCGGCCCCTCGGCGGCGCTCTGCTGGGCTTGCTCGAGCGCATTGCCGAGGGTAACGACCGTCGCTGTCATAACAGCCAGGAGCAGTGCCAGTATCGCCGCGAGCACAAGGGGGCCGGCCCCGCCTGCCGCTTCCTGGCTGTAGAGGCTCACGAGAGCGGTCACCTCTCCGGCAATGCCGAGGATGGTGAGCACAACCGTGCCTATGAGCAGCAGCTCCGCGCGCAGCGTGTACGCGTACCGCCATCTTGGACGGACCGGGATGAGGCGGCCGGTTCCGATACGGGTGCCCACGGCCTTCCCGATCGCGGGGACCTGCACCTCCAGCGCGAGGTACAGGACGGGTATCACGGCTGCGCCTGTTACGTAGAAGCTGGAGATGAATGCCGGTGCGGCGTGGTGGTGGGCCAAGGCGAGCATCATGCTCGTGATTGTGCAGCGCCTGGGCATCACATCGTCACGAGTCATACGGCAGGAGCGTGAAGCAATCGGCTCCCCACAGCGGCCGCAGTCGCCGGAAATGCCGCTGGTCGAGAGTCAGGAGCCGGGTTGTGCGATACCGGTCGGCCAGCACCACGTTGGCGGCATCGGCGACGCCGATGTAGTTCCTGTCATCAGAGTTGCGGCTGATGACATCCAGCGCAACCGCATGATCGTCCGCAGTCCATTCCGCCAGGTCATAAGCCTCCGCGGCGACGTCCGCAGCGAACTGCCGGGCAGCGGCGGCGCCCAACCTGGTGCAGAGCATGTAGTCGGCCTCGGCGAGAACCATCGGAGAGACGATCAGGATTCCAGTCTCCGACGCCAGGATGGCGGCAACTGCCTGGTGCTCGGCGTACGCCTCGTCGAGACTGGCCACGATGGCGCTGGTGTCAACGACCAGCGCCGTCATCGTCCGCACCGAAGCCGCCGGCCAGCTGTTCGTCGATCTCCTCCGCGCTGAGCGGCCGATCGCTCCGGAATCCGCCGGTGGTCGGACGCGGACGTGGTGACCGCTCACTGACCAGCTTGTCGATCTCTTGCGCCAGCGTGACGCCGTCGGCGGCCGCCAGCCTGCGCAGACGGTCTCGGGTGGCCTTCGGCACCTTGATCGTCGTGACAGTCATACCGGTAAGTATACCGGGCTGGAGTCCCTGCTGCCCGGCACGTTCGCGCTGGCAGAGTGGTCCTGGCGGCGGGCTTGTCAGCTGCCTCATGAGGGCGGGTTGTACTGACTTACCTGCGGGGTGAACTGGGTGAGGTTGTAGATGCCGAGGTTCTGCTCGATGCTGGCTACCCGGCCCACCATCGCGGTGAACTCGTCGGTGCCGAACTGCTGGCGCTCCAGGCCGGCAAAGAGCTGGCCGAGGTCGCTGAGTTCGCCTGCCGGCGTGATCTGGCGGAAGGCCGGGAACACGACGGTGTCCTCGCGGGCCTCGTGCGGCTCATACATCCGGTCGAATGCCTGCATCGCCGCCGCCAGCCGCGCGGCCGCTGCCGGGCTCGCCGCACCCTTGGTGGTGGCCTCGCGGAGCAGGAACTGGGTGATCACCCGGCCCCGTGCGTGCTGGACCAGCAGCGTGGTCACCGTGCTGGCCAGGCGGCCCGCCTTCACCAGCCGGGGGAACACGTAGCCTTCCTCCAGGCCCTCGTGGAAGCCCTCGATGTAGTCGTGGATGATCAGGGCCGCGTCGTGGAGGTCCTGGGCGTTCAGCGGGCCGCCGGCCTGGACACGGGCGATCATCTCCCGGTAGCACAGCAGCACGCGCTTCAGCACGCCGTGCTCGCGCATCAGGTCATCATCGGGCGGGATGACCGACGGGTCCGGCCGGGCTCCCGGCTGCCCGCCCAGTGCCCAGCCGGCGCTGGCCGCAGCGGCCCCGGCTGCCAGGCCGCCACCGGAAAACAGCACGGCCCTCCGGCCGGGGCCAGACGATAGCCGGCCGGTCGTCACGGCGCGGGGATCAGCGGACGGCCGGAGGGGCGGATCACGTACCACTCCCCGCCGTTGAGGTCGATGTCCTGGCCGTTCGCCTGTCCCGGCTGCACGTCGCCGGCGTAGGTGTACAACGGCCAGCCGTCGTAGGTGACCACCCGGCCGCCCGCCGGGTCGGGATCCGAGCCCAGCAGCGCAAGCCTCACGCCGGCGCCCGCGGCAGGCCTGCTCCCGGACGCCAGCATCAGCGGCGGCCACGTCCCCGCGCAGGCGCCGGTGCAGGTCACCGCCCGGTGGTTGTCGGGGGCGAAGACGTACAGCGCGTAGCCGTTGCTGTTCACCAGCACAGTCCCGACACCGGGCAGCGAACGGGCCGCAACCGTCACAGTCCGCCCGCGGCGCGCCGGTGTGGCGCCGCTGGCCGTGGTCCCGGACACCGGGCCCGATGCCGCAGATCCGCCGCAGCCGCAGGCAGACAGGACCACCACGGCCGACGTCAATGCGAGTCCCACATGGCGGCGCCGCCGGGTACAGCCAGGATCCGCCGAGCGTCTTTGCCGCATCGCCCCTCGCTTCCTTTGTTGCTGCCTCCGCTCACCCGAACCACCGCCGCACGCCCCGGACGTACTACGGCCTGTAGTTGTGAGATCGACCGTACCAGAGCCCGGTCTCCCCTGCCGATCTGGAGGGGCAGCTTGTCGTCCTGGCCGTGGGAGTACGCCACCACCGGCTGACGGGGGTGAGCAGGTAGCTGCGGTGATCAGCTGCCCGTGGCGGACGCCGTCGCCGGAAGGAGCGCCGGCTGGGTGCGGTAGGCGCCGGCGCCGTCCCGGGCGAGGCGGTCGCGGCGCGGGCGGGTGAGCTGGAAGGTCTCCAGGACGCTGTAGTCGGGCGCGCCCGTGGTCTGGGTGGGGGCGTGGTAGTAGGTCACGGTGATCGTCGTGTTGCCGCCGGGCTTGCCCGGGTCGACCTGGAACAGGGCCACGCCGTAGGCGTCGGTGGGGTCGGTCATCGCGGACCAGGCCGCGGGCTCCGTGGCGTCCGGGGCCGGCTTGGCGCCGGTGCGGATCTGGGTGAACGTGGTGGCGTTGGCGACCTTCGTGCCGTAGGTGTTGTCGCGCTTGTCGGTGCCGCCGCCGCCGAGCACCATGAACACCGTGCCCTTGGTGGTGTCGAACGGGCTGGTGATGTCGGCCGTCACCACGTTGGGGGTGAAGGTGCTGACCGTCTGCCCCTCGGTCGAGGGGAGGGTCACGGGTCCGTTCGCCTGGGTCACGGTGCCCCCGGCGAACGTGGACGTGCCGAGGTCCGGCGTGAAGCCCCGGACCGGGTAGGAGCGCTCGTAGTCATGGTCGTGGCCGTTCACGACCAGGTCGACCTGGTACCGGTCGAACAGCGGCAGCCAGGCCTGGCGGATGCCGGCGTCGCAGCCGTTGTCGGTGGACGAGGACAGCGCGCACTGGTGCATTTGCACCACGATCCAGTCGATGCTCGAGTTTGCCCTGGCCCCGGCGAGGGTCTGCTCCAGCCAGAGCGCCTGGATGTTGGGGTTGCGGCCGCCGGGCGAGAGCGTCCCGTTCGCGTTCTCGCGGAACGTGCCGGTGTAGTACTGGTTGTACTGCGCGGCGGTGGCGGAGATCGCCTTCCCCTCGGCGTCGGTGGTGGCGACGCCGCCCACGTTGTACGCGCCCGCGCCCTGGTAGGCCACATCGTTGGCGTCGAGGGCAATGAACAGCACCGAGCCAACCTGGAACGAGTAGAAGTTGCCGGAGTAGCGTGTGCCGTTGCCGGGAACCCGGTAGCGGGTGTTGAACGCCGCGTACCCCTGCGGCCCGTTGTCGAGTTCGGCCTCGTGGTTGCCGATCGACGGCATCCACGGCCGGCTGGCCGCGGAGCGCTGCACGTTGAGCCCGAAGTCTCGCCACACCTCGGGAGCAGGCTGCGCGCCCGCGGCGCTGGTCGTGGCTCCCGTGGACGTGATCGTCACCTTGTCGGCGTACGACAGGTCGCCGTTGAGCAGGTGGAACAGCGGCGCCAGGGCCTCGACCTCGCCGACGGCGTTGTAGGCGTTCCACTGGGATTCGCTGTAGCTGGTCGACGCGACCGTCGAGCCGTCGGCGAGCGTGTACGTCGCCCCGGCGCCCGGCGTGCCCAGGTCGCCGAAGCTGGTGAACGCGAACGGGAACCGCCCACGCCCCGCGGTCGTGAACTGGCTGGTGAAGGTCACGGCGGGGGTGGCGGCGTCACGCACAACGTAGGAGTAGCTGGTCGCCGGCTGCAGCCCGCGCAAGGGCGCGTGGTAGGCGTACACGGTCTCGCCGCTCAGCCCGTCGGTGTAGGACGCCCGGACGGGGTCGCGGCCGTCATCGCGTCCATCGCGTGGCCTGAGGGTTACTCGGCCGCGGCGGTCAGCGCGGCCGGAGGCGCCGGCGGATGCCAGCATGAAGTCACGGCGGGAGAGGCGACGGGGGGCATCTGCTGCGGGCTCGGGCATGCGCCCAACCTTCAGCCGGGCCGGTGAACGGCAGCTTTCCGCCGTGCGTAGGAAAGCCTTCGAACACGCCAAAACTGATGTGCGTCTGCCGACGGGCACTGACCTTCATCGGGGCTGCGCCGCCCCAATATCTGGACGTTGACATTTGTCATCGGGAGCCGGTCACCCGCGGCACTACTCCGCGCGGGCACGGCACGGCACGGCGAGAATCGTGCTCGAAAATAAATCGCATGCCTAGCT
>JASHQP010000624.1 GCA_030039095.1 Streptosporangiaceae bacterium | reverse complement strand
AGCCCGGTCCGCAGCAGCGCGGAATGCGCGACGTGGAACCCGCTGATCCCGGCCGTTGCCGCGCGCTCGAAGATCGTCGATCCCGGCTGCCAGGCCAGCGGGTCCACCCCGGAGTCCCAGCGCAGCGAGTTCAGCAGCCGGCCTTCCCCGGGCTCCGCGACCAGGTAGCCGAGCACGCCGTGCTGCCCCGGGGGCCTGCCGGTCCCGAGCGACGTCAGGCTCGTCGCGGTCATGGCCGGGAATCCGGCGGTCAGCGGGCGGCCGGACACCGCGAGCTCGGACAGGAAAGGCGCCGCCGCCTGATGCTCGCGCAGCAGTTCCCAGCCGAGCCCGTCCACCACCAGCACGCACACCCGGTCCGTCCCCGGCAGCCCCAGGATGTTCGGCTCCCCCGGCACCCCCAGCGCCGCCAGCACCGACAGCCCCAGGTCGGCCACGCTGCTCTCGCCGTACCCGGGCAGCGTCGGCAGCGACGACGGCAGGTCGGTCAGCACGCGCGGAACCGGTCGCCGAGAACCCGGGCGACGTGCTCCGGCACCAGGTCCACGGCGCCCTCCCAGTGCAGGCGCTCGAGGAACGTGGAGTCCGAGCGGTAGAACTCCTTCAGGTTCGACCGGCAGGCCAGCCGCAGGTTCAGCGGGTAGCCCGTGGCCGCGGGCGGCGCCCCGTAGAGCGCGAAGTTGAAGCTCTCGAACCCCATCTGCGCGTACCCGCCCAGGGCCAGCGCGAGCCCGTGAGCCAGCTCGCCGGTCAGCTCCGCTGTCAGCTGCGCGGGCGAGCAGATGCCCGGGATGAACGCCCGCACCTCGGCCGGGGCGATCGGGGCGTAGCTGACGATCCAGCGGACCCGCCCGGTGTCACCGAGCCAGCGCTCCCCCGCGCGCCGCTCGGCGTCCAGGTACGCTCCGAAGCGCTCCGGCGGCACATCGGCGAGCATGCGCTGCAGCGTGGTCGGCTGGGAGTCGACGATCCCCTGCATGTGCGGGTGAAACAGCGAGCTGCCCGACGGCAGCATGTGGTTGGCGTTGATCGACGCCCACACCGCCCCCGGCTCGGCCGCCATCACCGCCCGGGCGTGGGCGACCTGCGTCGCGAGGTTGTCCGCGAGCAGCCGCTGGGTCAGCGCGCCGACCGGCAGGTAGTGCCGCTCGGGCGAGTACACCGACACCGCGCTGTGCGACGAGTACGCGTGCAGGTTCGCGAACAGGACGGCTTCGCCGACGGTGATCCGCCCGTCCGGGTGGATCCCCGGCGGCAGCTTCGGGGTGAGCCGGCCGATCCGCTCCGGGCAGAACGGGCAGCCCGGCCGCGTCTGCTCGGCAAACGCCTCGAGATCGAAGCCGCTGGCCGGGATCAGGCCGCGCTCGGGCAGGATCCGCGAGCTGTGACCGGTGAGCGGGTCGGCGCGCACCTCGATCTGCGCGCGGACAAGCTCGCCCGTGCCCGGGTCGATCATCTCGGCGGTCAGCAGCTCGTGCCGGAAGTCCATGATCGGCCGCGCGCTGCGCTAGAGGACCGACAGGGTCAGCAGCGGGATCAGCTGATCCGCGGGCGTCAGCGAGCCGTGCATGCCGATCAGCGCGGACTGCCGTGGGTCGGTCTTCGTGGCCACGACAGCGAACGGCCCGGCCGGAGCGGCGACCACGTCGCCGATCCGCGGCGCCAGACGCGGGTCCACCGGCCCGAACCAGCCCTCGGCGATCGCCTCGTCCCGGGAGACCACCCAGGCCCGGTGGCCGAGCACCTCGCGCCAGGCCGCCAGCACGTCCGGGGCCGCGCCCGGCACGGCGTAGACGTACCGGGCCCGCGGCTCGCCGCCGAGCAGCGCCACGCCGTCGCGCAGCCCCGGCACCGTGTCCGCGTCCACCCGGTCCTGGGCCGGCACGTCGACCATGCCGTGGTCGGCGGTCACGTACAGCGCCGTTCCCGGCGGCAGCGCGCCCGCGAGCTGCTCGGCCAGCTTGTCCACGTGCCCCAGGTGATACCGCCAGGCATCCGACCCGCAGCCGAACGTGTGCCCGGTGGAGTCGAGCTCGCCGTGATACACCATCGTCAGCGCCCGGTCCGATCGCCGCAGCACCGCCGCCGCCTCCGCGGCCAGCGCGCCGAGCGTGTTCGCGCTGACGTAGCCGGCGCCGCGCATCGTGGCGGCGTACAGCCCGGTCTGCTCGGTCCCCGAATGGCCGACCCGGTGCGCGGCAACCCCGTCGGCGGCCGCCCGCTCGAAGATCGTCGACCCCGGCTGCCAGGCCACCGGGTCCACCCGCGGATCCCAGTGCAGCGCGTTCAGCAGCCGGTCTTCCCCGGGCACCATGACCTGGTAGCCGAGCAGGCCGTGCTGCCCCGGCGGCCTGCCGGTGCCCAGCGACCCCATGCTCGTGGCGGTGGTCGCGGGGAAGCCGGCGGTCAGCGGGCGGCCGGACACCGCGAGCTCGGACAGGAACGGCGCCGCCGCCGGGTGCTCGCGCAGCAGTTCCCAGCCGAGCCCGTCCACGACCAGCAGGCACACCCGGTCAGCGGGCGGCAGCCCCAGCGGGTTCGGCTCCCGCGGCACCCCCAGCGCCGCCAGCACCGACGGCCCCAGGTCGGCCACGCTGCTCTCGCCGTAGCCCGGCAGCGCGGGCAGCGTCGCCGGCAGATCGGTGACCATGGCCGGCGGGCCTTCGGCTGTCATCGTGATCCCGTCACGTGCTGGTGGCCTCGGAGAGCGCCTGGGCGAACGCAAGGACCTGCCGCACCGCGTCCTCCCCGTCCGCGCCCTCGCTGACGCGCATCGTCAGGTCATCGGCGGTCATGGTCCCTGTGTACCCATGATCTGCCTCGCAGCTCTCATCTCCGCAGTGCGCGGGCTCGAGCTCGATGTGCGACAGCACGTTCCAGCCGATCGTGAGCACGACCTCGCTCGGCATCGTGGTGCCCGGGACGTACGACGCCGGGTCCGGCACCACCCGGGTCACGGCCACCGAGGAGACCTGCGAGAACCTCACGGCCTCGGTGCTGGTCTCGGCCTGCGGCCGGGACTCGGCGTCCCCGGGTTCGGCGGGGCTCTCGTCGGTGTGCGAGTACACCAGGCGGGTCGGCGTGAGCGCCAGCACCGTCATGTGCCGCCGGACCTCCATGCCCGGGTCGAACAGCGTGTCGTGGGTCACGACGTAGGAAACCACCGGCTCGGCCCCCAGCGCGGACGACACCGCGTCATAGACCAGGCCCGGGTAATAGCCACTTCGCTCGATCGCGGCGCGCATGCCGTCCTGCGCCGCGATTCTGGTATCCCTCATCCCCCCATCCTGCCCTGTCTCGTGCATGCCGCTCACATCGTGGCGAGATCGCGGGCCGGAAGCGGAACACGGAAAACCTCGATCATCCGCCATTCCCCCATGAACGACATGATAGGCCCAATAAGCCTATTTGGTGCCGGAACGCCGCGCCGGTGCAGGACCGGCCGCCCCGGGCAGATAGCACATCAGCACCACGTCACCGATCAGCCGGACCTCGGCCAGGTGCATGCGACGGCGCGGGGCGCCCGCTCCGGCACCCATGATCCGGGGGGCTGACGGGTCGCCCACGAACAGCGGCGCGACCGCCAGGTCGAGCTCATCGGCGAGCCCCTCGGCCAGGAACTGCGCAAGCACGCTGCCGCCGCCCTCCACCATCAGCCGCCGCACCCCGGAGGCCGCCAAGTCCGCGAGCACGGCGGGCAGGTCGACTCGATCGTCCCTGTGATCACCCACGCCGACGACCCGCACTCCGGCCAGGCCGCCGACGCGCTCCCCGACCCGGTCCGCCGCCCCGGCCGGAACGTAGACCAGCCGGTCGCCGCCGCCCGCGGTGAAGAACCGTGCCGACGGGTCGAGGTCGCCGCCGGCCGTGAGGCAGACCCTGGCCGGGCTGGCCGGCAGCCCGCGGGCGACCCGGCCGCTGCGCCGGGCCTCGGAACGCACCAGCAGCGCCGGGTTGTCGCGCCGGATCGTGCCGGCCCCGACCAGGATCGCGTCGCTGCCCGCCCGCACCTCGTCGACCCGGTCCAGGTCCGCCTCGTTCGACAGGATCAGCCTGGTTCCGCTGGCATCGTCGATGCAGCCGTCGACGGACGTCGCGACCGACAGCAGGACGTAGGGGCGTTGCGTCACGCGGGCCTCCGGCTGGCGCTCTCGCCCCGACCGTACCCGCCCTAAGCTCTGTGCCATGCTCTGGGGCAGGCCGAGGGGCGGCGGCTTTCTGCTGGCGATGACGCTGCTCACGA
>JASHQP010000623.1 GCA_030039095.1 Streptosporangiaceae bacterium | reverse complement strand
TCGGCCGGCACGACGCCGGGGTCACCGTCGGGTCGGCGGCGACCAGCCGGTCGTGCAGGCAGGTCGCGAACTGGGTCTCGATGCGCGCGGTGTACGCGGCGGGGACGCCCGCTGTCACCAGGCCGGTGCGCAGCTGGGGCGCGACGGCGCTGGCCGCGGGCCCGGACTGGGCGCCGAGCAGGCCGAAGAAGATCACGCCGATCACCGCGATGCCGATCGAGTTGCCGACCTGCAGGCCGGTGTTGAACACGCCGGACGCCGAGCCCGCGTCCTGCCGGGGCACCCGGTCCAGCACGATGTCGGCCAGCGGAGCGATCACCGCGCCCAGCCCGAAGCCGGCCGCGACCAGGCCCGGGGTGAGCTCCCACGTGGTCACCGCGGTCCCGTAGTGGTGCACGATCACGATCAGCCCGGCCATGCCAGCCGCGATGATCAGCGCCCCGGCCATCGTGACGCCGCGCCCGAACCGGGGCGCCAGCCGCGCCGCCGCGCCCGAGGAGAGCAGCACGCCCACCGAGAACGGCAGGAACGTCAGCCCGGCGTGCAGCGGCGTGAACGAGAGGCCGAGCTGCAGGAACAGCGTCAGCACCAGCCCGAACGACGCGATGCCGAGGAAGAAAGCGAGCGCGATCGCCATGCCGACGCTGAAGCCGCGGTCGCGGAACAGGCTCAGCGGCACCAGCGGTGAGCCGTCCCGCCGGGTCTTCATGCGCTCGTAGCCGATGAACACGGCGAGCACCGGCGCGGCGGCCGCCATCGAGACGAACGTCCAGGCGGGCCAGCCGAGCTGGCGCCCCTCGACCAGCGGGTACAGCAGGAGCAGCAGCGCCGCGCTGATCAGGCCGACGCCGACCGGGTCGAGCTTCGGCGGTTGCGGTGCCCGCGACTCGCGGACCAGGACCGCGGACGCCGCCACCGCGAGGATCCCGACCGGAACGTTGATCAGGAAGATCGGCCGCCAGTCGAGGCCGAACAGGTTGTGCTGGATGAGCAGCCCGCCGAGCAGCGGCCCGCTGACCGTGCCGAGGCCGGCGGTGATTCCGAACCCGGCCAGCGCCTTGATCCGCTCGGCCGGCGGGAAGATGACCTGGATCACCGCGAGCACCTGCGGGACCATGATCGCGCCCATCGCGCCCTGCACCACCCGGGAGGCGATGAGCATGCCCGGGCTCTGCGCCGCCCCGCACAGCGCCGACGTGATCGTGAAGCCGGTCACGCCGATCAGGAACAGCCGCTTGCGCCCGAACGTGTCGCCGAGCCGACCGCCGGTGATCAGGACCAGCGCATAAGCGAGCGTGTACCCGGCCAGGGCCCACTGCACGTCCGCGTAGCTGGCGTGCAGGTTGCGCTGGATCGACGGGATCGCGATGTTGACGATGGACACGTCGAGGAGGTTCATGAAGGCGGCCAGCAGCAGGATGATCAAAGTCAGCCAGCGCCGCGGGTCAACGCCCTCGTCCCCGGCCCCCCGGGGTGCCAGGATCTGAGCGTCGGATGTCATGTCGGTCTCCGCTTCTTGGGAGGTAATCACCCTTACACTCTTGGCAACTTAACATCTTGCTGCGCTATTGTCTAGGTAGCTTAATGAATAGGGAGCTTAAGCATGTCCGAAGAGTCGCCGGAACGGCCGGGCGAGCCTGATGAAGCCCGCGAGGCCGGCACGGCCGGCGCGGCCGATGAGGCCGGCGCGGCCATTGAGGGGCAGGACGTCATCGAGCCCTTCCCCAGCGCCGGCCAGCACGACTGGGACATGCCGTGGATCGAGGCCATCGGCGCCGGGCCGCCCGAGCGCAAGCGGCTCGCGGCCGCCTTCGGCGAGGGGTTCCGCAAGACAAGCTCGCTGATGCAACTGCTGGGCCAGGCCGCCGCCGACCGGATCGGCCTCAACGCCACGGACCTGAACTGCCTGAACATCCTCAGCTTCAGCGGCGAGATGACGGCCGGGGAACTGGCCAGGGCCACCGGGCTCACCACGGCCTCGATCACAGGGGTGGCCGACCGGCTGGAGGAAGCCGGCTACGTGCGCAGGGAACGGGACCCGAGGGACCGCCGCCGGGTGGTGATCCGCCTGGTCCTGGAGCGGGCGCTGCAGGACGTGGCGCCGGTCTTCCTGCCGCTGGTCCTGGGCTGGCAAGGGGTCGTAACCCAGTACAGCGACGACGAACTGCGGCTGATCGTGGAGTTCTACGGCCAGATGGAGGACGTCATCCGGGCGCACATCGCCCGGCTGCGCGGCCTGGCCGAGCCGCGCTGACCCGGCGCGGCCTCGCGCCGGAACGCGGCGGCGCGGCGGTCAGCTGCGAATCTGCTCGCGGACGGCCGCGGTCACCTGCTCGGCCCGGGCGATGATGGCGTCCGCCTTGTCCGCGTCAGCGATCATCTCCAGGCTGGTCTGCTCGTCCGCGATCCCGGCCAGGTTGATCTCGACGTTGACCCTGGCGGTGGCGACGGCGGCGCGCGCGGCCTCGGCGGCCCCGGCCACGTCACTGAGCACGCTGCGGTTGCCGAGGGTGACCAGCGCCCCGGCGAGGTCGACGATCATGCTGGCGACGCCGATCAGCTTGGCGGGCGGCCACGTCGCGTTGGCCAGTGCCTTGGCGATGGCCTCGGAGCGTTCCTGCTGCTCGGTGTCGGTGGCCTTGGGCATCCGGTAGGCGCTGGCCACGGCGGCGAACGCCTCGGCGTCCGCCTCGCCGAGCCGGAGCGCAATCGTGCGCAGTTCTTCGGCCTCGGCGATGATGCGGTCGATCGTCGCCCGGTTCTCGGCGTACTCCTCGCCCGTGCTGAAGCGGGCCACCATCGCGAGCAGGGCCGCACCCTGCGCGGCCTGCAGGGCCGCCGACGCGCCACCGCCGGGGGCCGGGACTCTGTCGGCGAGCCGGTCAAGGAAGTCGCCGATCGTCTCGTCGCGCATGAGCAGTCATCCTCCGGGTCGGCGCATCACAGGCGCGCGAGAATCCTCCCATAGCGGTGCGCGGCACATGGCCACGCCATTGGCTCCTCCTTTCGCCCATCAAGCACGAAGGAGCTGGCCCGCGCGTTCGGCCGGGGACCAGAATTACCGCCTTGAACGTAACGCCGAGTTCCGCCCTGGTCAGCTCGACCAGTCTTGCCAGCTCAGGCCGCTGACCCTGCTGAACTCGGAAGTGTTGGCCGTAACGAGCGTCAGCTCGCGCCGCAGAGCCTGCCCGGCGATCAGCACGTCGTATGCGCCGATGGGGGTTCCGGCGCGTTCCAGGGCGGCACGCACCTGGCCCGCGGTCCGGGCGTCCTCGTCGTCAAAGTCCAGCAGGTCCAGGTCGCCGGATAGCAAGATCCGGAGGCGCTCTGTGTTTTCCGGCACCTGGCTGCTCTTGGCCGCGCCGTACCAACCAGCCAGCGCCGTCAGGGCCGCCGTCGATGGCCAAGGTCGGCCAGGGCCGTCCTGGCGGCCCAGGCGCCGCACATGCCGTGCACGCCGCCACCGGGCGGAGTCGACGCCGAGCACAGGTAGACGCCGGGGAGCGCGGTGCGGTACGGGTTCCACCGGGGCGTGGGCCGCAGCACGGTCTGCCGCAGCGTGCTGGCGCCGCCGGTGATGTCGCCGCCGATGTAGTTGGGGTTGTGCCGCTCCATGTCGGTGGCGGTGCGGACCGACCTGGCGAGGATCAGGTCGCGGAAGCCGGGGGCGAACCGCTCGATCTGCGCCTCGATCCGCGCGGACATGTCCACGTCCGAGCCGCGCGGCACGTGGCAGTATCCCCACAGGGTCTGCTGCCCGGCCGGGGCCCGGCCGGGATCGACCACACCGGCCTGCGCGACCAGGCAGAACGGGCGCTCCGGGTGCCGCCCGGCGGCGACGTCGGCCTCGGCGGCCGCGACCTCGGCGAACGTGCCGCCCAGGTGCACGGTCCCGGCCTCCCGGCAGGCCGGGGCCTGCCAGGGCACCGGACCGCTGAGCGCCCAGTCGACCTTGCAGACGCCGGAGCCGTACCGGAACCGCTGCAGCGCCCGCAGCGACCCCGCCGGGAGCCGGTCACCCGCCAGCGCGGCGAACTGGCGCGGGGTCACGTCGAGGAGCACCGCGCGCGCCGGCGGCAGGTCGCCGAGCGACGTGACCCAGCGGCCGGTCTCCACCCGGCCGCCCAGCGAGGCGAGCTCTGTGACCAGCGCACCGGTCAGCCTGGCGCTGCCGCCCTCGACGAACGGCCAGCCGACGGTCTGCGCGATCATCACGAACAGCAGGCCGAAGGAACTCGTCAGTGGCTTGTTCAGGGGCAGCATCGTGTGCGCCGCCGCCCCGGCCAGCAGGCTCCTCGCCTCGTCGCCGCGGAACCGCCGGGCCAGCACACTGACGGGCAGCAGGCCCTCGGTGCCGAACCGGGCCATGGCCAGCGGATGCGCGGGGAGCGTCCGCCCCAGCGGCCCGAGCACGGTGGGCAGGATCAGCGGGAGGTCGTGCGCCAGCGGCCCGACCAGCCGGCGGTAGGCGCGCTCGTCGGGCCCGAGCCCGGCGGCGGTCTCGTCGACCGAGCCGGCGACGGCCGCGGCGCGGCCGCCGTCCAGCGGCTGAGCGAACGCGACCTTCGGGGCCAGCAGCCTGACCCCGAACGTGGCCAGGTCGGTGCCGGTGAAGAACGGCGACGCGCCGGCCAGCGGGTGCACCGACGAGCAGACGTCGTGCCAGAAACCCGGCAGCGTCAGCTCCTCGGTCCTGCAGCCGCCGCCGGGCGTGGCCGCCCCTTCGATGACGTGCACGGACAGACCAGCCCTGGCCATGGTCACGGCGGCGGCGAGCCCGTTCGGGCCGGAACCGACCACGACCGCGTCCACGCCGTCAGAGCTCAAGGATCTCGCCCTCCGCGGCCACGATCACCTCGGGCAGGGCCCTGCCGCGGGAGGCGGCGTGGTTTTCGGGGGGCGCGGGGCGGAGCCCCCGCGGCGCCGGCGCCGGGACGAGACCGGCCAGCCGGCACTGCGGCCTGGTCAGCAGCGACAGCTTGTCATCGTGCTGGAACGCGGCCCGGCACATGGCCACGGCGCTGGGACCGCAGGCGTGCAGCAGCCCCCCGCCGGTGGAACTCGCCGCGTCGACCGTGACGCAGCCGTTGTGCGACCGCCCGTACCCTCCGGGATCGACGGCGGCCCACACCCCCAGCCCGACGAACACGGCCAGCACGACCCCGGCGACGATCGCGATCCCGCGCTTGTCCCGCCGGGTCAGCGCCTCCGCCCTGGGCTGCTGCGTCTTCCGGTACACGCCCGCAGTCTAGGCACCCAATGTTTCATGATCGTTTCAGCGCGGAACGAAGAAGCTCGCCCTGGCAGAGCGGAACTCCGCCAGGGCGAGCCTGATGAGCCGGTCCCCCGTGTTCATCATTTCTTGGGTCCCCCAGATAGATGATCGCATGCCCGTCATCTGGGACGATGCACCGGGTGCCCAGATCCGTGGCGTGTCGCACGGCTCGCGCGGCGCGCCGATCCCGCGGCGCCACGTGGCTCAGCCCGGCGCCAGCCAGTAGCCCAGGCAGTACCCCCGCCGGTGGTTCAGGCCGGCCCGCCGGAGGCGGCGACCGCGACCCGGCCGGCCGACGGCAGGGCGAAGCGGTAGCCCGAACGCGGCTCGGTGATGAAGAGATGCTCACCGCCGGGGGACTCGAGCTTCGCGCGCAGCCTGGCCACATAGACCCGGGTGTACTCGGTCTGCGTCTCGTATCCGGGACCCCAGACCCGCCGCAGCAGCGTCGCGTGCGTGAGCAGCACCCCCGGGCTGATCGCGAACTGGCGCAGCAGCGCGAACTCGGTCTGGGTGAGGTGTACCAGCCGTCCGCCCTTGCTGACCCGGCGCCGGCCGAGGTCGATCTCGACGTCCCCGATCGTGACGACCGTCGGCTCGGGCGGGCTGGCCGGCGCGGGCCTGCTTCGCCGGAGCGTCGCGTTGATCCTGGCCAGAAGCTCCTCGATGCCGAAGGGCTTGGTTAAGTAGTCGTCGGCGCCCAGGTTGAGCGCGCGGACCTTGTCGGTCTCGGCCCGGCGGGCCGAGACCACGATGATGCCGACGTCGGACAGTTCACGGATCTCCCGGCACAGCTCGAAGCCGTCGGCGTCGGGCAGCATCAGGTCCAGCAGCACGAGATCGGGGATACGCAGTTCGAGTGTCCGCTCGATGGACTCGCCGTTCTTCGAGACGATCACGTCATGGCCGCGAACCGACAGGTTCGACCGGACCAGGTCCACGATGTTCTGGTCGTCCTCGACGATCAGGATGACGGTCC
This sequence comes from Streptosporangiaceae bacterium, assembly GCA_030039095.1. Next base: position 3,452 of record JASHQP010000623.1, on the reverse strand, counting down.
TGTCAGGCAACCCGGTATCCCTCCCTGTCCCCAACGCGTCAATGGGCCTGCAACCACGTCCGGCGGACGTGGCGCCCCCGCTTGCTACCCGGGTACTCGAGGAAAATGCCGGCCAGGCACTCCAATCAGCCAGGTGCCCGCGACGGCCTGGCTAGCGCGGCCACCCAATTCGGGCCTCTCGCGCCGCCAGAGGAGTCCGGGCAACGACCCGGCCAGAATAACGGCCGGACGAAAGCTGCAACATCCCGCAAAGGATACGATTTCAAGACTGTTATGGTCATGGCCAAAATGCCTGCTTCAGCCATTCAGCGCGCTAGGGGATTCGCTCATGAATGTACCGTTCGACGGGCCAGAACCCGCCTTTTCGTACATTCATTCGGCCAGACAGGCCGACGCGACGGCCGCAAGCCAGCTCGCCGCGCGGGGCGACGGCCCTGCGGCCGCAGGGTCGCGGCCTGCCGTGCGGGAAGACGGCCCGGCTAAGGGACCGTGACGCCCTGCAGGGTGACGCCGGAGGTATTGACGGTCGGGTCGAGCTCGGTCTGCACGTTCACCGTGGCCGGCGGGATCGTGTCCATCACGACCGGCACGTCGGCCGGGTTGTAGGAGCAGATCGCGGGCGGCGCGGACTCGGCCGCCACCGCGGCCGAGCAGACGCCGAACGTGTACTGGCCAGGCGTCGCGGTGAACGTGCGCGCGTCGTCGTTGCCGCCCTCGCCGTTCTGGCCGGTGAGCGTCACCGTGAACGTCCAGCCAGCGCCCACCGTGCCGAGCGACGACGTGGGAACGGTGATCGCGACCAGGCCGGGTGTCTCACCCGACGCGGCGGGCGCCAGCTGGATGACCGAGACCTGCGGGGTGCCGACGCTGGATGACCCGGACAGCCCCGAGGTCGCGCTGGCCGGGGTCACCCAGTCGTCGGTGCCGAACCCGTCGACCTCGATGAGCTGGTTCCACGCGTCCGCGGGCGCGATCGAGTAGTTCCACGCCCCGGCCGCCGCGGTGGACTGCGTCTCCCCGGCGGGCACGCTGCCGGACGGCGCGTGGATGTACAGGTCGATGAGCTGCGCGCCGTCCAGCGACCCGAACGTGGACTGCAGGTCCGCGATGCCCACCTCGAACGTGACCGTGCTGGCCCCCGCGACGACGGACAGGCCGCTGAGCCGGAACGAGTCCGGCGCGAACACCGGCGAGCCGTCGGAGTTCGTGGCGTCCGGGTACGCGTACGTGCCCGGGCCGCTGCCGCCGCCGGCGGCGGCCGGCGCGCTGAGCACCACGGAGCCCGGCACGGACACGACGCTGAAGATGGCCTCGTTCGTGGCGCCCCCGGCCGTGGCCGCGACCTCGACGGAGTCGCTGCCCGGCTGCAGGGCCACCACCACGGAGTACGCACCGGAAGGCCCGGCCGTGGCCGTCGTGATCGACGTGGAAGGCGCGGAAGGCGCGGAAGGCGCGGAAGCGCCCGCCGCTGTCCCGCTGACCGCGACCTCCACCGTCGCCCCGGGCGAGGTGGTGCCGGTCACGGTCGTGGTCGCGGCGTTCACGACCACGGTGGGCCTGGTCAGGTTCGCCGGGACGTTCCCGCCGGAGAGCGCCAGCGGCGCGCTGACCGTGAGCGGCGCCGCGGCGGGCGGGCTGGGCTCGTACCGCGCGGCGACGATCGACGGCTGCTCCAGCAGCCTGCCGGCCGCCTGATCCGAGATCAGCCGCAGCAACTGCGCCTGGGCCCAGGTCAGCGGCGCCGCGGAGCCGTCCGCCTGCCCGTCGGTGAACCCGATCGACGCGGTCGCCGGGTCGGAGCCGTACGGCGAGGCGGGCACGTCCGGGTAGTTCCACACCTGCTCGGGGACCAGGCCGACGCCGGACGCGGAGTTCAGCATGAACGACAGGTCGGCGCCGAGCGCCGACGAGTCGCCGGCCAGGATCTGGTACTCGCCGTTCTCGCCGGACAGCACCGGCCACGGATGCCCGGTGCCCTCGTCGGTCGTGGCCCACGGCTGCCCGTTCGCCTGGCAGTCCTCGAACACCGAGAGCTCGCAGTCGCCGTAGCCGTCGCCGTTGTAGCGCATGATCCCGGTCCCGGACGGGGTCGGCGCGCTGATCGTGGCGCCGGTCACCTCGAGCGAGTTCGTGACCAGCGGCGAGCTGGCCGGCAGCTCGCCGAGCCGGACCAGCTCGAGGAAGCCCTGGTCCACGACGGCTCGCTGGTCGTAACTGGCGGGGTCGCCGTTGCCGAGCGTGTAGTCGTACGCCTGGTCCGGGTTGCCGGTCTTGTCCACCCGGATGAAGTACGGCTGCGACGACAGCGGCCCGTTGCCGGTGACGGTCGTGGCCAGGATCAGCCGCCGGAAGTTGTCCGCCGTGGCCAGGAACAGCCGCTGCGACGCGGCGTCCCCCTGCACGCGCGCGATCGCCGCCGCGGCGACCAGCCCGGCCACCTCGTCCGCCATCGTCGACGGCGAGAACCCGGTCTGCTCCTCCCAGCGCTCCACCCCGTCGGCCGGCCCGTTCGCGGCCAGGAAGTCGGCGGCGGGCCTGATGTGATCGACGTACAGCGCGCGGTCACCCGCCAGGCCCGCCTGCCACGCCTCGAGGATCGGGTCGGCGGTCTCGTCGAGCTGCAGCCCGCCGGTGTCCGGCGCCGCCTTGCCGTTGAGCAGCCCGTTGCGCGGGAACGACCCGTTGGGAAGCTGCAAGCGGGAAAACATGTAGTAGACGATCTGCCGGGCCGTCGCCAGGTCGCCGTCGGTGAGGAAACCGGTGAACGTCTCGTACGCGTCCCGCGGGAACACCTCACGGTAGGAGCCGAAGTACGGCGCGAGCCCGTCGCTCGCGGTGGCGCCGGCCGGGACCGCCTGCCCCCACGGGCTGGCCAGCGACGCCGCGGTCGCGCCGGGGAACGTCTTGTCCTCGCTGGCCTTCAGCACGTTCGCGCTCAGCCAGTACGCGGCGGCATCCCGAGCGCTCACCGGGGCGTGCCTGCCCGCGCCGCCGGGCGGCAGCAGCCCTGCGTCATAGGCCCGCCAGCCCGCCTGGTAGGCGGCGTAGGTAGCGGCGAACGGCGCCACCGACGCGGCCAGCGCGGTGCCCACCGCGTCACGCTCGCTGCCGCCGAACCCGAGCGCGACGGTGGCCGAGCCCCCGGACATGTTCAGCTCGACGGTCTGCACCACGTTGCCGTTGCTCGCATCGGGTGCCCCGGGGCTCAGCGTTCCGGAGGAATCCAGTTCCTCCAGGCCGTCACTCGGCGTCCCGTCGAACCCCGTTTCGACCGCCTTGAACGGGGAACCGGCGGCGAGTGCCGCGTAGATCGGCGTGGCATAGCTGCGATTCACGGCCTCGGTGAACGAGTTGGTCGAGTAGGACAGCGGGATCGGGCCGCGCGGGGTGGAGACGACCGTCGCGGACTCGCCGCCCGCGTTGTCGGTGCCGCCGCCGCCGTGCCCGTTCAG
>JASHQP010000622.1 GCA_030039095.1 Streptosporangiaceae bacterium | reverse complement strand
ACCTCTCGCCGTGACGCCACCTCAGGTAGCCGCGATCTCGCGGTAGGTATTTGCCTACCTGTGCTGGGGGCGCCGGCCCATTGGCGGATGCCCGCCGCGTGGGCCACGCTGATGGCATGTACATCGGGTTGCTCGTCATAGCGGGTGCCGCGCTGCTGGCCTGGCGCTGGCAGTCGGTCAGGGACTGGGCCGAGAGGGTTTCCTGGCGGCCGTACCGGGAGGTTGGGCTGCTCGTCGGCCTGCTGATCCTGGCGTTCTGCGTGGTTTCGCTGCTGACCAGCAACAGCCCAAGGCCCGCCACCGTGGTCGCGCCGGTGACCGTGTGGCTCGTCTTCTGCGCGCCGCCGCCGGCCCGCAGGCTCGCGCCGGCCGCGATGGTCGTGGCCGGGATCGCCGGCATCGCACTCACGGTCTCGCAGGTGTCGTCCCCCTACCTGCCCGGGGGCTCGCGGCAGTGGGCCGTGACGGTGCTGGCCCGGTATCAGTCGTGGCGTGCCGTGCTGTTGCTGGAGTCCGCGGTTTTCCTTGCCGTCGGCTGCTGGCTCGCGTGGCGGGCCCGGCCCACGGCGCCTTCCTCGCCGCTGCCACCGCGGTGGGGACTGCTGCTGCCGCCGGCGGTCGCCGGCGTGGCCCTGCTGGTCACCCAGCAGGAGAGTCAGCCCAGGGTGGCTCTCGCCGCGGGACTTGCCGTCGTCGCCCTGGTCATCGCCGTCGTGCTGCCCACCGCCGCGGCGGATCTGGCGGCCCTCGCGGTGATCACTCTCGGCGTGTTCTCCCTGGTCGACGTCGTGACGCCGCCACGCGGTCTCACCGGCGCCTTCGCCGTCAGCCCGGGCACCGCGCCCGTGCCGCAAGGCCCCCTGTACGCCGCCGTCGACCGGCCGCTCGTCATGCTGGCCGCCGTGGAGTGCGGGGCGATCCTGGCGCTCGGCGCCTGGCTGGTCCCGCGCACGATCGGCGTGCACGCCAGGGCGCTGCTCGGCCGGGAGGCCGACGCCGAGCTGGCCGGCAGGGTGGAGCAGCTCACCCAGACCAGGGCCGTCGCCGTGGACAGCGCCGCCGCGGAGCTGCGCCGGGTCGAGCGGGATCTGCACGACGGGGCGCAGGCGCGGCTGGTCGCGCTGGGGATGAGCCTGCGGGCCGCCGAGCGGCTGATCCCGACCAGCCCGCAGGCGGCGATCGAGCTGGTCGCCGAGGCCCGGGAGTCGTCGTCCAGGGCCCTGACCGAGCTGCGTGACCTGGTCCGCGGCATGTACCCGCCGGTGCTGGCGGACCGCGGGCTGGCCGACGCGGTGCGGGCGCTCGCCCTGGACACGCCGGTGCGCACCGAGACCGACATCGACCTGCCCGGCAGGCTGGAGCAGCCGGTCGAGTCGGCCTGCTTCTTCGCGATCGCCGAGGCGCTCACCAACGCGGTCAAGCACTCCGGCGCCCGGCTGGTGCAGATCCGGATGCGGCACGAAGGCCGCCCCGGGTCCGGCGTGCTGCGGGTCGAGGTCACCGACAACGGGACCGGCGGCGCCGATCCGGCCAAGGGCAGCGGCCTGCAGGGAGTGGAGCGCCGGCTGGCCACCTTCGATGGCATCCTGGCCGTGAGCAGCCCGGTCGGCGGCCCGACCATCATCGTCATGGAGATCCCGTGCGCCTTGTCATCGCGGAGGACCTCTTCCTGCTGAGGGAGGGGCTGGTCCGCCTGCTCGAGGCGCACGGCTTCGAGATCGCTGCCGCGGTCGACAGCGCGCCCGGCCTGCTGGAGGCGCTGCTGGAGCACAAACCGGACGCCTCGGTCGTCGACGTCCGGCTGCCGCCGTCGTTCACCGATGACGGGCTGCGGGCCGTGATCGAGGCCCGGCGCCAGATCCCCGGGCTCCCGGTGCTCGTCCTGTCCCAGTACGTGGAGCAGCTGTACGCCCGCGAGCTGCTGGCCGACCAGGCCGGCGCCGTCGGCTACCTGCTGAAGGACCGGGTGTTCAACGACGACCGGTTCGCCGACGCGATCCGCACGGTCGCGGCCGGCGGCACCGTGATGGACCCCGAGGTGGTCGCCAAGCTCCTGGGCCGGCGGGCCCGCGACGAGCCGATCACCCGGCTGACCGCGCGCGAGCGGGAGGTGCTCGAGCTGATGGCCGAAGGCCGGTCGAACAGCGCGATCGCGCAGCGGCTGTTCATCTCCGAGAAGGCGGTCGGGAAGCACAGCACCAGCATCTTCACCAAGCTGGACCTCGCGCCGTCGACCGACGACAACCGCCGCGTGCTGGCCGTGCTCGCGTTCCTGAACGCCTAGTCCGGGCCGTTACAGCGGCAGCATCTCCGGCCGCTTGGGCGGGATGCCGTCGCCCGAGGACACGCCGCGCAGCCGCCGGCTGAACCAGGGCACGGCGTACTCGCGTGCCCACCGGGCGTCGAGCCGCCGCGCCGCGAGCCAGTCGGTGGTCTGGGACAGCCGGGCCGCGCGGGAGTTGGCCGCCTTGGCGAGCATCGCGTCCTCGTCGAGCCGCGGCGGCAGCGGGTCGCGCCAGTCCTCGTCCACGCTGACACCCATGACCTCACACGCGCGCAGCGCCACCCGCCGGTGCCCATCCGCGCTCAGGTGCAGCCGGTCCGGGCTCCACTCGCGCGGGTCGTCGAGCACCCGCATGGACCAGAGGTCCACCAGGTGGCAGTCGCGGGCGTCGGCGATCGCACGCAGGTGCATGTTGTACGCGGCCACCTTGCCGCGGATGAGCCGCACCAGCGGGAACGCGCGCGGATCGAAACCCGTGAACACCATTACCTCGGAACCGGCCCCGCGCAGGTCAGCAACGGCTGCATCAAACGCCTCGGCGAGAGCGTCGGGATCGGCGCGCGGCCGCAGCAGGTCGTTGCCGCCCGCCGCGATGCTGATCAGGTCCGGCGCCATTGCCACGGCGAGCGGCACCTGCTCGGCGGCGACCTCCCCCACTAGCTTGCCGCGAACCGCGAGGTTCGCGTAGCGCAGCCTGCCGGGCTGGCTGGCGGCCAGCCGCTCGGCGAACCTGTCGGCCCAGCCGCGCCAGCTCCAGGCGCTGTAGCCCAGGCCCTGGTAGCCGGTCCCGTCGGCATATGGATCCCCCAGGCCTTCGGTAAAACTGTCACCCAGCGCGACGAAGGAGCCGATTTCCGGCGTCGTGTCCCGCATTTCGTCATCCTGTTCTCATTGATCTGCCTGCCCCCATGGCAGCCTTACCCGAAAAAGGCTAACCAGATGCGTATGGGCGGCCCCGATCCGGGGCCGCCCATACGCGGGGCGAGTGCCGGAGATCAGCCCGGCGCGATCGGCGTCACCAGCGACGGGTACCGCTCCGCGAGTTGCTGGACGGAGTCGTCCCTGATCGCGCGCCACAGCTTGCGGGCGAGCGGCCGGTCGAGGCTGACCGGGGTGTTGAAGCCCGCGTCCGCCGGGCCGACCGTCGGCACGTCGATCGAGACGCCGGACGAACTGGTCAGGTGGCCAAGGCTCAGCGCCAGGTGCTCGAGGTCGGAGTTGCTGAGGTTGCTGTCGACCGCCACGGCGCGGACGACGGCATCGAGTACATGCCAGTCGGTGGTGATGAAATAGCGCTCGCTGGCAATCTTGTGCAAGACCGCCCGGAACAGGTTCTCCTGCAGTGCCGTGCGGGTCACCTGGCTCACATCCACCTGGCGGACGTATGCCAGCGCGTTGGCCGACGTGATGTGGTTTCGCCCCGCGTGGAAGTAGAAACCAAAACTTGTCACGGGATAGGGAACATCCACGTACACGCCGCCCATTGCGCCGACGACCTGGGGAAGCCCGGAGTAATCCATTCTCGAATAGTGCTCGATGCGGACATCGGTGAGCTTCTCGAGGGCTTCGACCAGCAGCGACGGGCCGCCCAGCGTGAGCGTTTCGCCGAGCCTCATGTCCCCGTGGCCCGGCACGTCGACGAGCAGGTTGGCCGGGAACGATATGACCGCTCCGCCCTGGCGGTCCCCGTTCAGGTGGAGCACCTCGATCAGGCCGGTCGGCCCGTCCTGGCTCGGGAACCAGCCCGACGCGGTGAGCAGGATGTTCAGGCTCCCCTTCTCGCCGAGGGAGAACGAGCTCTGCGTCTTCGCGTCCAGTGCGGCCACCGGGATCCGCTGAATGCTGCCGACCTGGTGCTGGACGTAGAAGTAGCTGGCGCCGACGAGCGCGCCGGCCAGGACGACCAGGCTGCTGGCCGCCGCGATTGCTATCCGCAGCACCCGCTTGCGGCGCTGCTTCTGTTTCGAAGCGCCAGGCTGCTCGGGCCCGCGGGCCTCCGCGGCCTGCCGCGTGTAGAAGTCCTTCGTGGATGTGTCGGACATTTTCTACTTCCCCCCAGAGCCTTTTGGGATGTGGCCTCCGCTTGTACTGCCGGGCATTTCTTGCTGTTACTTAGCGCACTTTCATTAGCACGCAGAGTAATGTAGCGGACGCGGCGGCGGTATGCCAGTGAGAGCGCGCCGCGCGCAACCGCGAGTTATTCAGGAACCAACCAGAACGGGGAATTCGTGAGTAACGGTGCGCCCGGCCGCAGCAGTCTGCGGCCGCGACAGCTGAATATGGCCCAAATTAGGCATCGGCTGAGCCGGAGGGCCACGGAGCTTGGTTACGACATCGTCGTGTGGATCTGGGGGATGCTCGTCGCCGCGTGGGTCACCCGCGATCTTCCTGCCTATGCCGTTGCGCGGTCCTTCTCGCTGCGCATTGCGGTGACCATCTGCATCCTTTCCCCGGCATCGGGCCTGCTGGCGGGCCTGTACCAGAGCAGGCAGCGGCGCGGCAGCCTGGCCGAGGTCGTCGGCGTCGTCACCGCCGCGTTCGGCACGTGCGTCGCGCTCGCCGCGGTGACCGTATTCCTCGTCCCGGGTCAGCATGCGCCGCTGGCCACGGTGGCCGGCGCGGCCGTGTTCGCGGTGCTCGCCATGCTCGGCGCCCGCTACGTTCTGTTCGCGGTCCGGCAGCGGATCCGGACCCCGGCCGCCGCCGCGGCCGCCTGCCGGGTCCTCGTGTTCGGGGCGGGCGACGCCGGCACCCGGCTGATATACAGCCTGCTGACCCACCCGGACGCGGAGTACCGGCCGGTGGCCATTCTCGACGACGACCCGAACAAGCGCAGGCTCCGCATCTTCGGCGTGCCGGTGCTCGGCGACCGTACCGCGATGGCGGACGCGGCGGCCAGGACCGGGGCGACGGTGCTGGTGATCGCGATCGCGCGGGCGAGCGGCACGGCGATTCGTGACCTTACCGCCCAGGCCGAGCGGTGCGGCCTGGTGCCCAAGGTGGTGCCGTCGGTCACCGAGTTGCTCAGCGGCGTCGAGCGGATCGAGGGCGTGCGGGATCCCCGGATCAGCGACCTGCTCGGCCGCAGGCCGGTACAGACCGACGTCGCGTCGGTCGCCGGCCACTTCGCGGGCAAGCGGATCCTGGTCACCGGGGCCGGGGGCTCGATCGGGTCTGAGCTCTGCCGTCAGCTGCACCGTTTCAGCCCGTCCGAGCTGATAATGCTGGACCGCGACGAGTCAGCGCTGCACGCGGTGCAACTCGACCTGTACGGCCGCGCGCTGCTCGATTCCGACGGGTCCGTGCTCGCCGACATCCGCGACCAGCGCCGGATTCGCCAGGTTTTCGAGCGGCACCGGCCCCAGATGGTGTTCCACGCCGCCGCGCTGAAGCACCTGCCCCTGCTCGAGCGCTATCCGGCCGAGGCGCTGAAGACGAACGTGTGGGGCACCTGCACGGTGCTCGACGCCGCCGCGGCGTGCGGGGTCGAGTCGTTCGTGAACATCTCCACGGACAAGGCCGCTGACCCGGTCAGCATGCTCGGCTACTCCAAGCGTGCCGCCGAGCGGCTCACCGCCGACATGGCGGGCCGGGCCGACGGGACCTACCTGAGCGTGAGGTTCGGCAACGTCCTCGGCAGCCGCGGCTCGGTGCTGACCGCGCTGAGCGCGCAGGTCGCGGCCGGCGGCCCGGTCACCGTGACGCACCCGGACGTGACCCGCTACTTCATGACCGCCGACGAGGCGGTGCAACTCGTGCTCCAGGCGGCGGTCATCGGCCGGGACGGCGAGGTGCTGGTCCTCGACATGGGCGAGCAGATCCGGATCGCCGACATGGCCCGCAGGCTGGTCGCGACCGTGCCGCGACCGGTCGACATCGTCTACACCGGACTGCGGCCGGGCGAGAAGCTGGCCGAGGACCTGCTCGGCAAGGGCGAACGAGACGAACGCCCCTACCATCCGCTGATCCGGCAGGTTCCCGTGGCCCCGATGCCGGCCGCCGCGGTGATGAGCTTAGACCCCGCCGACGCAATGGCCGGGCTGCGCAAGGCGCTGGGCGAAGACGCCGCCAGCGAGGCCGGGCACCGGGTTCCGCCGGCGAGAATCGGCCCGGACGCTCACCTGACCCTCGATCCCGTCAGCCGCTTCCCCGGCTCTGCCAGCACAGGCCGACTAGCTGGTCCAGCAGCCCGCTGAGCACCGCGGCGGTCTCCGCGTACCCGCCCGCCGGACCCCCGGTCGGGTCGGCGACGTCGTCGGCTGGGCTGTCCCCGAGCAGCGCGGCGCGTTCCCGCCCGTCGTGCACGCGGGCCAGCCAGACGGCCAGGTCCTCCCCCGCCGTCCGCGGCCCGATCGCCGCGCCGCGCCGCACCAGTTCCCTGAGCGTGAACGCGCGTGGCCAGACGGCCGGCGCCGTGACCGCGGCGTGCCGCAGATTCTCCCTGGCCATGGCCAGCGTCAGGTCGGCCGATTCCAGTTCCTCGGCGGTCACCCGCCGGCTGCGGTGCCCGGCGATGTCGAGACCGTAGCCCGCCATTGCGGTTATCGCCTCGGGACGTGGCGGGTCGCCGTCACCGAGCATGCCGGCCGAACGGACGGTCGCGGCCGAACCCAGCGCCGCCAGGCGATCGGTGAGCAGGCCTTCGGCCATCGGTGACCGGCACACATTCGCAGTGCAAAGGATGAGCACTTGTGACCTGGAAACCAGCACCTACTCAGCGTAGCTATAACTACACTCACCGTTGTTGTGACTCACGGCACACCGCCAGCCCACGGGAGAATGTATGACCACCGAGTTCGGTTCCGATCCGACTCTTCGTTCCTACGCACAGCTCGTGCGCAAGCGTAAATGGTGGGTCATCGCGCTCGCCCTGCTCGGGCTGGCGGTCAGCCTGGCGATCTCGTTCACCGAGTCCAAGGAGTACTCGGCGTCCGCCCAGGTCCTGGTGCAGTCCTCCAGTCAGGCCAGCGCGCTGGGCTCCACCCAGCAGCCGGTCACCACGACCGATGTGCAGACGATGCTGCAGCTGGTCACCAGCGCCCCGGTCGTCAAGGCGGTGCAGAAAAAGCTGGGTAACGCGCCCTCGGTGACCGCGGCCGAGGTCGCCCAGACCAACGTGATCTCCATAACCGCCGTCGCCGGGACCCCGGCCGAGGCCGCAACCGTCGCCAACGCATATGCGAACGCGTTCGTCAGCTACCAGCAGACCGTGGCGGTCAACAACCTGACGCAGGCCGAGGCACAGCTGCGGAGCCAGATCAAGTCGATCGCCAAGCAGGTCAAGCAGCTGCGCGGGACATCCGGGACCTCGTCGGAGCAGTCCGCCCTGATCAACCAGGAGGCCGTGCTCAACGAGCAGCTCACCCAGATGCAGGTCAACAGCGCCGGGGAGACGAGCGGCCTGGTGCTGGTCACGCCCGCCGAGCCGCCGACGGCGCCGAGTTCGCCCAAGCCAACCGAGGACGGGACGCTCGGACTGCTGGCCGGGCTGATCCTCGGCCTGGCGGCGGCGTTCATCCGCGAGAGCCTCGACGACGCCGTGGCGACCAAGGAGACCGCCGAGGAGTTCGGCGGGGCAACGGTGCTGGCCGCGGTGCCGATGGTCAGCTCGTGGAAGAAGCGCGACAAGCCGCTCGTGGTCTCGCTCGCCCGGCCGATGTCGCCGGCCGCCGAGGCCTACCGCTCGCTGCGCACCTCGCTGCAGTTCGCCCGGCAGGAGCGGGACCTGCACACGATCCTGGTCACCAGCCCGGCCGCGGCCGAAGGCAAGACCTCGACGCTGTCGAACCTGGGCGCGATGTTCGCCCAGGCCGGTCAGCGGGTGGTGCTGGTCTCCTGCGACCTGCGCAAGCCCAGGCTCGGCCAGTTCTTCGGCATCGACGAGAAGGCGGGCCTGACCACGGCGATCCTGGGTGAGCAGCCGGTCGAGGAACTGGTCCAGGCCGTGCCCGGAGACGACAACCTGTGGCTGCTGGGCGCCGGTGAGCTGCCACCCAACCCGGCCGAACTGCTGAACGGCAGGCGAATCCAGGAGGCGTTCGCGGCCCTGCGCGAGCTCTTCGACCTGGTGCTGATCGACAGCCCCCCGGTGCTTCCGGTCACCGACTCCGTGCTGCTGGCCAAGGACGCCGACGCGACGCTGCTGATCGTGGCCGCCGGCCAGACCAGCCGGGGCGACCTGCAGCGCGCCGCGGAGAAGCTCGCCCAGGTGAACGCCCGCGTGGTCGGCCTGGTCCTGAACGAGACCACGCGGCAGGGAAGTTACGGCTATGGGTACGGCTACGGCTACGGCGGAACGTACACGACCGACAAGGCGCTGCTTCCGGTCCCGGCGCAGCTGAACGGCTCGGAGCCGGTCTCTCACCGCGGCGGTTCCCGGCGGGCGAGGTAGCCGACCATGAGTACAGCGAGACCGTGGACGAGATCGTGGCCGTTTAGCAAGATCGTGGCCGTTGGCAAGCTAGCCACTCGGCTGGCGAGCCACGGTCCGTCCACGGCCCTCGCTGTGCCCCCCTTTTAAAGGCCTGCATTGAGCAGACCAGCCCCTGTCTTGACTAAACCGGCTTGTTGGGGAAGTGTCTATACGCATATTGCGCACGGAGCGACTTCTTCTAGGCCGGGGGGGATGGCGCGCATGCATGTTCCGCTCGAAAAGCTGCGCCAGGCCATGCAACTCGTCGACGGCCTGGCGGATCTCGACGAACCCCGTACATTGCCCGAGATCGCGCTGCCAGGCGTCGCTGACCTGGTCGGATGCGATATCGTGACATACAACGAGATACCAGGAGCACCGGGTGAGGCCGGGTATTATCTCGATTATCCGCACGGGTGCATCAATGCGGCCAGCCTGACGGCATTCGAGGCCCACGTGCACGAGCATCCCTTGCTCGTGCACTATCGGGCGAGCGGCTCGGGCGAGCCGGCCAAAATAAGCGATTTCGTGAGCCAGCAGCGATTTCACCGGCTTGGCCTCTATTCAGAGTTCTTCAAGCATATTCCGGTCGAGTACCAGATTGCGTTCAATCTGGCCGAAGCCCCCGATGGCCGGCTCACGGCCATTGCGCTCAACCGGGCGGGCAGGGACTTTACCGAGGAGGACCGGGACCTGCTGAACGCGATCAGCGCACCGCTCGGCAACGCTCAGCGGAGGGCGCGCGATCGCCACAGCGCCCGCGTCGCCCTGGGGACCGCCGAGTCCGAGGGCGTGGCCGGCCTGACCGACCGTGAGGCGCAGATCCTGCAGCTTGCCGCCCGCGGCCGGACCAACCAGGCCATCGCCCGCACCTGCGACGTGAGCCCGCGCACGGTCGCCAAGCACCTCGAGCACATCTACCGGAAGCTGGGCGTCACCAGCCGCGCCGCCGCCGTGTACCGCACGGCGGCCGCCGGCTTAACTCCACATGCCGCGGGTGTCGTATACCACCTTGCCTGGACACCGCGGCTGGCAGCCCGATGTTGCCGAGCCCGACGACGGCGCTCGATAATGCCGTCACCATCGGTACCCGCATGGATATGCCATGTCGGAAACCTATCGTAGGCGCTTTGCTACGCAGCGCTGTTTCCGCAGCTTGCTACTCGACGGCACGGTCATGCGGACGTACTGTGTGGGCAATGCCCCGGACCCTGGCAGCTGTCTCACCGATCGCGCAGGAGCGGCGCAGGGATCCGGAGTCT
>JASHQP010000621.1 GCA_030039095.1 Streptosporangiaceae bacterium | reverse complement strand
GCGTCGCGCAGGTCGAGGTCGGCGCCGCCGAAGACGGTCACCACCGTGCTGGACGGCGGGACCCGCCAGCGGCCCTTGCGGACCGCGCCGCCGAAGATCGCGACGATCGGCCCGCCGTGATAGGAGCGCTCCGGCGCCGTGCCGGGCGCCGCGGCGGGCTCCAGCGCGCCGGCCGGGACCGGCAGGTCGTCCAGCAGCGGCACCAGGTCCGCCTGGGTCCTGGCCGCGTAGATCGAGTCGAGCCGCTCCGAGTGCTCCTCGGCGGTCAGCCGGCCCTCGGCCAGCGCCTCGTTGAGCACCGTCGCGGCGCGGTCCCGGTCGGCGTCGGACGCCCGCAGCCGGGAATTTGAGTTGAAGGCCTGGGGGTCCATCCAGCTATTGTCGGGCTGCAGACGCGTCGTGGATAGGGGACCAGGTGGGCCACATCGAGGTCGCGCACGTGACCCACACCCTTCCCGACGGACGGGTGCTCCTCGACGACGCCTCGTTCCGGGTCGGCGAGGGGATGATCGCCGCGCTCGTCGGGCCCAACGGCGCGGGAAAGACCACGCTCATGCGGCTGGCCGCCGGGGACCTGGCGCCGCAGTCCGGATCGGTGAGTTCCAGCGGCGGCCTGGGTGTCATGCGCCAGTTCATCGGCGGAATCCGGGACGACTCGACCGTGCGCGACCTCCTGCTGTCCGTCTCGGCGCCCCGGGTGCGGGAGGGCGCGGCACAGCTCGACGCCGCCGAGATCCTGATGATGGAACGCGACGACGAGCGGGCTCAGCTGCGCTACGCGGCGGCGCTGGCCGAGTGGGGCGACGCCGGCGGCTACCAGGCCGAGGTGGGATGGGACGCCTGCTGCACCGCCGCCCTCGGTGTGCCCTACGACAGCTGCCGCTGGCGCGAGGTCCGGACCCTGTCCGGCGGCGAGCAGAAGCGGCTCGTGCTCGAGTCCCTGCTGCGGGACCGGACCGAGGTGCTGCTGCTGGACGAGCCGGACAACTATCTGGACGTCGCCGGCAAGCTGTGGCTCGAGGAGCAGCTCGCCGCGACACCCAAGACCGTGCTGCTGGTCAGTCACGACCGTGAGCTGCTGGCGAACTGCGCCCAGCGGGTCATCACGGTGGAGGACCGCAGCGTCTGGGTGCACGGCGGCGGGTTCGCGACCTACGCGCAGGCGCGGAGGGACCGCAACGAGCGGCTCGACGATCTTCGCCGCCGCTGGGACGAGGAGCACGAGAAGCTGAAGCAGCTGGTGCGGATGTACCGGCAGAAGGCGTCGTACAACTCGGACATGGCCTCCCGCTTGCAGGCTGCGGTAACGCGCCTGCGCAAATTCGAGGACGCGGGCCCGCCCGAGCTGGCGCCGCGGGATCAGAACGTGAAGATGCGGCTGCGTGGCGGGCGCACCGGCAAGCGGGCGGTGATCTGCGAGAACCTCGAGCTCACCGGGCTCATGCACCCGTTCGACCTCGAGGTCACCTACGCCGAGCGGGTGGCCGTGCTCGGCTCCAACGGGTCCGGCAAGTCGCACTTCCTGCGGCTGCTCGCCGGTGACGAGGTGCGGCATACCGGGGTCGCCAGGCTCGGGGCACGGGTGGTTCCCGGGCTCTTCGCCCAGACGCATGCGCGGCCCGACCTGGCGGGCCGGGCCGCGCGGGAGATCCTGATGACGTCGCACGCGATGCTGCCCAACGAGGCTATGGCGGCGCTTGCCCGGTACGAACTGCAGGCCAGCGCCCAGCAGGCGTTCGAGACCATGTCCGGGGGGCAGCAGGCCAGGCTGCAGATCCTGCTGCTCGAGCTTGCCGGGTCCACGCTGCTGCTGCTCGACGAGCCGACCGACAACCTCGACCTGGCCAGCGCCGAGGCGCTGCAGGAGGGTTTGGAGTCGTACTCGGGCACCGTGCTGGCCGCGAGCCACGACCGGTGGTTCGCCCGCTCTTTCGACCGGTTCGTGGTATTCGGCGCCGATGGCGACGTGTATGAGGCGCCGGAGCCCGTCTGGGACGAGGCTCGCGTGGACCGGCCGCGCCAACCGCGCACTTGCTAGGCTTGCCGAATCATGGAACTTGGCTATCGGACGGCCGGTTCCGCGGTAGCCAGGGTAGAGAGGTGCGCCTGTGAAGAAACTGCTGTTGCTGGCCGTCGTAGCGGCCGGGGTCTTCGCCGTGTGGAGGAAGGTGCAGGCCGACCGCGCCGAGCTTGACCTGTGGACCGAGGCCACAACGGACGACGACTAGCCCGACCCGGGCCCGGCCGTGTCGGAGCGCGAAGGCGATCAAGCGAGCGGCGCGATACCGGTCTCGCTGGTGTGCTGTGGCCTGATCGGCACGGTCATCACCGATGGTGGCATGGTTGACCGGGCCTACGCCGAGGCCATCGCCACGCAGGGGGTCGTGACCGGCACAACGGCGTACGCACGGTGCATGGCGCAGGTACACCAGCAGCGCGGGCAGTCCACCATGGACGTCCTGCGCACCATGTTTCCGGACAGCCAGGCGCGGGGGCAGGCAGCGCACCTGGCACTCGACCGTTCCTTCTGCGACGCCGTCGGCCGCGTGGGCGCGACGCCAGCGCCGGGAGCCGCCGCGGCCATGGGGCGGCTGGCCAGTGCCGGCATCAGAATCTGCGTGATCACCAGCTTCTCGCGCCGGGTGATGACCGTGGTCCTGGACAGCCTGAGCTGGTGGGACCGCATCGACCTGGCGCTCTCTCCCGAGGACGTGCCCCGGGGCTCGCCCATGCCGGACCTGATCCTGGCGGCGATGCTCCGGCTCGGCGTGACCGACGTACGCGAGACGGCGGTGGCGTACGACACCCAGGCCGGCATCCTGTCCGCGCGGCGCGCCGGGGCCGGCATCGTCGCCGGAGTTCTTTCTGGACCGCACAGCGGGGACCGGCTCCGGCAGGCCGGGGCCACCCACCTGATCCGCGGCATCGCCGAGTTGCCAGATCTGCTGATCCCCGCCGGGGACCGGGTGCCGAATCCGGCACCCCCGGCCCCGCCCGCCGTGACGGGAACCGCGGCCGATGAGCCAGCCACGCAGACGAACCGGCTCGGCGGGGCCGGAGGCCGGATAGCGGGATAACCGGAGCGTTCGGGCCCATGGCCGCGCTGCGATCAGCGACTCGCGCAGGTACCCTGTAGGGCGGCGCGCAAGCGTTTGGGGCTATAGCTCAGCTGGAAGAGCACCTGCTTTGCAAGCAGGGGGTCAGGGGTTCAAGTCCCCTTAGCTCCACTTAGCGAATTTCCTGGCCTGACCAGGTCAGATCCTCCTCGCCTTCCTCTTCATTGTAGGTGCTGGCGTCCGGCGCCCCGAGGATTTGGGAGGAATTTGGGAGGTCATCTTCTCCCTGTTCCTCGATGCCGGACGCTGTCGGCTGGTCTGTCGTTGTGCCACTCCCTGCTCTGCGGCGCGCTTCTCGGTGCGCAGCGGGGTCAGCAGTTTGTCGAGAAGGGGCACAGGCGAGCGCGGGTAGATGGCGGCGCGTTGCTTGAGCGACTCCTCCCATCGGGCCTGGAGGGTGTGCATGAGTTCGGCGCGCATCCGTTCGGAGACGTGAGTGTACAGGCCGCGCATGCCGGGCACCTGGTGGCCGAGTCGCTGCTCGGCCAGGATCTCGGGCGTGCCTTCTTCGGCCATCCATGTCCTGTGGCTGTGTCTGAGTCCGTGAGGCGTCAGGCCAAGCTTGATCGGTAGCCAGCAGGCGAGTGGGGCGTCCTCCGGGATGATGGTGATGCCATGGCCGCGCGGCTGGACGTATCCGGCGTCGAGGCTGGTGGTGTTGGTGGCCGGAGGCCAGGCGGCGATCGGCGTGCCGGGCCAGGCGGTGGAGTGCTCGGCAATGACCAGCCGGCCG